>WALJ01000111.1 GCA_015522885.1 Thermoplasmata archaeon | reverse complement strand
TTTTTTCTATGTATCCGCCATCGAGAAGATATTTCAGGTGCCATCTCACGGAGCCCATCGAAAAACCGGTGCTTTCCGATATTTTCGTCGTCGGAGCGCACGGAAAATTTACCAGATATTCCAGTATCCTGAGCCTCTTCTCGTTTGCGAGCACTGAGCTTTCTTTCTCCGGAACAATCTCCGGTTCTACCGAGAAAGGGTTGACATATATCTCCATCGACTTTCCGATTCCTTTCTTCACATCCGCTCATAGTTTTCAGGTTTATAAAGGCTGTGAAAAGCTTTAATTCCTCCGGTGTATGCATCCGCATGTGCCGAATTCTCGCTTCCGTATCGAAAGAGAAAGTTTCCCCGAGAAGATTCCTCGAGGATGACAGGTGCTCCCTTCTTGTCCAGAGCACTGCCCGTGAAGACAAGCTCCAGAAGGACGGCTGGGGAATCGCATGGTATGAAAAGGAATGGAATATCGAAAAGAGCCCGAGACCTGTTTTTGAGGAAAAGGAGGAAGTGGAGCGCATTGCAGATGGAAAATACGGGCTTTTCGTAGCGCATATAAGAAAGGCAAGCAACCCGATGAATCTGCCTGTGGATGAGCTGTGTTCCTATGAGAACACGCAGCCATTTTCATACAAAAACTGGATTTTTGCGCACAACGGTCAGATAAACCACCCTGACAAAGTAAGGGAAACCATGGAAGAATGGGGTCAAAAAATCAGGGGAAACAATGACAGTGAGGTATATTTCTGGCTTTTGATGATGTATTTGGAGAGATACGGGGATGTGAAAAAGGCTCTCTCCGCAACAGTAAAACACCTTTACTCGGTTTGGGAAAAAATGCCGGAAGAAGAGAGGGCTCCCGCACCCTACAGCGCTCTCAATATGGTGCTTTCCGACGGGAAAAAGCTCTATGTTTACTGCGGATACAATGGCGGAGGAAAAGAGAGCCTGTGCTATAAGGACAGACCGTATTATCAGATGCAGTACCTGAAAACCGAGGAAGGCTTCGTCATCGCATCCGAAAGGACGTCCGACGAAGACTGGGAGCCCCTGAAAGACGGGCATCTTCTCATTGCCGAAAGGAGCGGAAAGTTTCGTATCGAGAGATTAGAGTGAAACAGCATAACGCAAACCGATAAAGGTGAATATCACCAGAAATACCATTCCGAGGTAGTACTCCAATCCCCATTGATATATCTTGTATCCGTCGAGAGGCGGGAACGGTATGAGATTGAAGCCTGCGAGGAAGATGTTTATCCATGCTATAAAGTAGGCTATCCCTCCGATGAGCGGGCTTGCGAGGACGATTATCGGCATCATGGAGAGCGCTACCACTACATTCATCATGGGTCCTGCAGCACTTATCTTTCCGTTCTGTTCCCTACCTATCATTCCCGAGATGTAAACGGCACCCGGAGCCGCGAACACCGCCCCGAAAAGGGATGTGAAGATGGCCAGAAGGAGACCCATGGACCACATCCTGAACTCTGCCCAGCATCCGTAGTGCCTGGCCACAATCCGGTGCCCCATCTCATGGAGGAAGAAACCGGTTATGACCGCCAGAAAAGCTATGGGCAGGGTGTATCTGATGAAATCTTCCGGTTTTATGTAGTTCATACCGCCGGAAAATGCTATCGCAAAGGAAAGTGTCAGAACGATTATAGATATCCCTATCTCCTTTAACTCCTGCTTGCCGAAAGAGAAAGGCCCTCTGTTGCTCGGGCGGTAGTATCCGTACTGCGGCCACATTTCATCACTTCAACCGTACATCGGGGGAAGAGGTCTTTGGGGTATGCCCCTCTTTTCGGCCGCTTCTTTCTGCTGCTGGAATTTCTTTATGCTTTCTTCTATTATCTCGGCTTCGGTGTAAAGCGGCTTGGTATCTATATCCATCTGAAGTACGGTCTGGTCCATCGCCTCTATGACTCTGGCTGCGGCTCTTGCGTCCGGATATGCCTGATGCGCCTCGGAAAGAACGGATAAGACATCGAAACCTCTCTTTTTCCCTTCGTTAAGAAGCACCCCGGCAACACCTGTGATGACACCTTCGTCAAAGGGCTCTATTTCCTCATAAGGTTCGAAGTAAAGGCGGGCAGGTATCGTGCTTCCTACGGCATAGGCCTTTATTTCCTCCTTTTTCGAGGTATCATCCTCGACCGCAAGCCCCTCGGGAGAGACTATGAGAGATGCCCTCTGCTTCTGTGCCCAGTTAAGCATGGACACTGCAATTGGCTTTATCATATTGGGCGGAGACTGGAATTCGGAGACGAAGATGGCTATTTTCAGTGATTTGTCTCCGTCCTTTATCTTTCCCCCGTATATTCGCACGGGATTGTTCGGCTCCCTGTTCCTTATCAGGGATATTGTAGGGAAGTAAGGAGAGTCGACTATGCCTATCTGCTCAAGCCCCATCATACTTATCAGATAATTTGCGACTATGGAACTCACAAGGCCCACACTGGGAAACCCGTCTACTATTACCCCGTCCCTCAGGTCAATAGCCTTAAGCTCGTGAATCTCCACGGTATTATCGTTCTGTTCCATGCGGCCATATTCACAGTGGGCTTTTTAAGATTTCGGCAAAATCGGAGAAAAAACTTTAAGAGTGGTAAGGGATTGCGATGAAAGGTGATTTAATGTCAGAAGAAAGAAAACCGACGGTTGAGGAACTGCTCAAAAAGGCCGAATGGCCGAACAAAGTTGCACCGGGAAGGCATAGGTTTTACGGTGGAAAACTCGAGACCCTTCCCAAGTGCTCCATAACAACATTCGATGATTTCGGGATATGGTATACTCCCGGAGTCGCGGCACCGTGCAAAGAGATACAGAGGGACCCGGAAAAGGTGTTCGACTATACGAACAAGGGTAATTTCGTTGCCGTGGTCAGCGACGGTACGAGGGTTCTCGGTCTGGGAGACATAGGCCCGCATGCCGGCCTGCCGGTCATGGAAGGAAAGGCCATACTCTTCAAGTATCTGGGTGGTGTGGATGCATTTCCGGTGATGATCGATACAAAGGACCCGGACAAATTTATCGAAACGGTGAAGCTCATAGAACCCACATTCGGAGGCATAAACCTCGAGGATATAGCGAAGCCCAAGTGCTTCTATATTCTAGACCGATTGAGAAAGGAGATGAACATCCCTGTCTGGCATGACGACCAGCAGGGTACCGCATCCGTTGAACTCGCAGGAACCATAAACGCCCTGAAACT
>WALJ01000110.1 GCA_015522885.1 Thermoplasmata archaeon | reverse complement strand
CTCATCCACCAGCCTGTGAAATTCATCTATGGCTTTTTCAATGTTCTTGTTCATTCTTTCAAGATTTTCAGAGACCACATGGTATTTGTCATCCAGCTCGTCAAATGCGCCTATCGTTTCGTTTCTGAATTCATCCACGCTTTCTCTGACCTCTCGGGTAGCTTCTATGGACTCTTCCACCTTTCTTCCGACATCTTTAGTGGCTTCTATGGATTCTTCCACCTTCTTTCCGACATCTTTTGTGGCTTCTATGGACTCTTCCACCTTCTTTCCCACTTCCTTTGTGGCTTCTATGGACTCTTCCACCTTCTTTCCCACTTCCTTTGTGGCTTCTATGGACTCTTCCACCTTCTTTCCGACATCTTTTGTGGCTTCTATGGACTCTTCCACCTTCTTTCCGACATCTTTTGTGGCTTCTATGGACTCCTCCACCTTCTTTCCCACTTCCTTTGTGGCTTCTATGGATTCTTCCACCTTTTGGCTGACCTGTTTTATATCCTTTCTGGAACCTTTAACCTCGTCCCGGACATCAAGAAGAATAAGAGCGCCTATCTCGGAGCGCTCCAGGGACTCTCTTTCAAAATTGGAGAGTTCCATCCCGTAGTCTATTCCGAATCCTTCGAACTCGTTTTCCGGCCAGTAATACCCCTCTTCGCCATAGCGATAGATGTCTATGGAAACAACATTAACAGTAAACGGGTTTTCAGGGTTTCCTTTGATGTCAATAGCGGAAAGGAATTTTTCCAGTATGGAATCCTCACAATCACACAGTATTTCTACCGCACCGTCTTTCATATTTCTGACTCTTCCTCTTATTCCGAGATTTCTGGCAACGGTCTTAACAAGGGCTCTGTAGCCGACACTCTGAACCTGTCCATGAACTATCAGCCGGGTTTTAACCATAAAAGGGAATTACATAGGGGATATTTAAAAATTGGGGTAAGATTGACTGGCGGGAGTGTAAAAAGAGCATTTGAGGGTTTGGAAACAGTGCCCTTTCACTTCAGGAACACATGCCCGAAGTTCCTCACATAGAGCCAGTCATCTTCGGTGTTCGCTTCGTGCTTCAGTTTCAGGTACTGGAACACCTGAGAATCCGTGTGGTCCGCCAGAAACACCGCGGCGGCTTCGGGGAGCGCGGGGTCCTTGGCGGAGCCCCATCCGTTCTCAAGAGGTCCGTGATGGGTCAGAACTATGTGCACCAGCTTCTTTCTCAGCAGGTCCGGGAATCCATCTATGCTCCTGCATTTCTCGTCCACCATCTCCGCACCGATGAACACATGTCCCAGAAGTTCGCCGTCAACGCTCATGTCTATGTTGGTCCCCATGGTGAATTCCTCCATCTTCCCTATGTCGTGGAGAAGAGCGCCGGTAATCGCAAGGTCCCTATCGAGAGCCGGATATCTGTTGGCCACGGTATCGCATATCTTCGCGACATTGAGCGTGTGCTGCATCAGTCCGTGAACGAATGCCGAGTGCCTTTTCATCGAAGCGGGAGCGCTCCTGAACTCCCTCCAGAACTCCTCGTCATCGAAGAAAGCGGAGAGCAGAGCCTTCAAATTGCTGTCCCTGACGCTTTCCATGACGGCTCTGAACTCTCTTTCAATCTCTTCGTGCCCTTCCCCAAGCCATTCGACATCATCGACTGTCTGTATGAAATCCCTTATGTTGTATATATTCTCCTTCTCGATAATCCCTCCGGAGACGGAATCCACATTTATCGAAAGCTGGTTGTTGTAGCTCGTGACATTTCCCCTTATTCTGACGACATCCCCTTTGTTGAATGACTCGTATATCGCATCCACATCCTCGCTCGCTCTGCCCCAGTACTTCACGCTTATCTCTCCGGTCGCATCGGCCACCCTCGCTTCGAACCATTTTCCCGCCTTGTTCTTGTATGTGTTCGGAGGCTTCTTGAACTTGACCGAGTACTGCTCGTTCACAAGGTCTCCTTCCTTCAGGTCCTTTATGTTCTTTCTTGCCATGGCAGGTAATGTCCCTCGGGATAAAAAGATATCGTGCTTATGTGTTCTGTTGCATAACTCGCTTCGAGTTATGGAACATCATCGCAATTCCATAACTTGTTATGGAATATTTTCTCCAGTTTCACAGATTCAACAGCATATTGTATATCATAAATTTCCTCTTTGCTTCTTGAATTGCAGATATCTGGCTATGGGCTTTTACACTTTCTCCAAAGATTCTTTTGACAGAAGAGAAAACACCTTCTACAGCCCATCTTTTTCCGTAATCATGCCTTTCTTGCCTTCGTTCTGTTCCTCAATTTCTTATATACTTCTTCTTTACTTGTTCCTGAGCCATGCTGCATCCCTTTCCGTGGCTTTGCCGTATATTGGATTGGGTATAGCACCATGGCTTATATCGTCGGGAACGCTTCACGACAAGAAGTCTTTGTTTTCAAAGACTGTAAAACTATCTGTGCAACACAGCTTTACGAGCAAAAGTATTATAAAGGAATAGAGGTAGAGGGGACGCTACACTCAAAAAAGGAGGCAAAAAATGGCACAAAAGGCCAGAGCAAGGGCTGCAGCAAGAAAAATACGAGAAGCTTGGAAATCGAAACAGTGGTATCGCATAGTCGCCCCCGAGATGTTCAACGGGGTGGAGTTAGGTGAAACCCCCGCAAGGGAGCCGGACTTACTCATAGGAAGGGTTAGCGAAGTGAGTCTTCAGGACCTGACGGGAGACTTTACGAAATCCCATATAAAACTGCAGTTCAGAATCAATGCTATAAAAGGAGCGGATGCGTCTACGGAATTCATAGGTCACACGATGACCAGTGATTATCTCAGAAGACTGACAAGGAGAAGGAACAGTAAGATCGAAAACGTCACGGATGTGAGGACGAAAGACGGTTATAAGATGAGAATAAAGACCATATCGATATCAGTGGGCAGAGTTTCTTCCTCACACCAGCATGCCGTAAGAATGAAAATAGGCGAGACCGTTTTCAGAAAAGCCTCCGAAAGAACAATGCCGGAGGTTGTCAAGTCCATAATATCCGGAGAGCTTCCCAAAGAGATATCAAGGGAATGCAGAAGGATATACCCTCTTAAAAGAGTTGACATACGAAGGTCGGAGATACTCGTGAAACCGAAGATAAGCACCGAAGAGATGGCAGAAGAAAAGAGCGAGGAAGAATACCTGAAGGAACTCGAAGGAATAGAAGGGGTCGGTCCGGCAAAGGCCAGACTTCTCTACGATGCGGGTTACAGGTCCGTAGATTCCATAAAAGCGCTCTCTCCGGAAGAGCTTAAGAATATAGACAAACTCGGTGAAGCGACCGCAAAGAAGATTTACTCCGCACTTCACCCTGATGAGCAGTAAAGCCGAGGTGGCTCAGCCTGGTGGAGCGTCGGACTCATAGGGATTTGTGGACGCTCATCCCGGGAAATCCGAAGGTCACGGGTTCAAACCCCGTCCTCGGCACTCCTTAAGGAGGAATGAGTTGGAAGAAAAGCATGCAAAAGAAATACTGGACAACAGAGAAACCGTGCAAAAGATAGACATAGCCGATATGCTCTCGTCAATACTCGCACTTCCGGAACACCTTGTAGAGGGCATGGAAAGCGGTAGCAAGGTCAACATTCCGTATTTCAGACCTGAAAACATAGTCGCATGCGGTATGGGCGGCTCGGCGATAGCGGGAGAGATAGTGGGTGCATGGTTGTCTGAGCGTCTGTCAATACCTTTTGTCACCAACAGAAACTATCACATTCCTTCTTTCGTATCCAAAAATACACTTGTGTTCGCGCTCTCATATTCGGGAAACACCTACGAAACGATAAACATGGTGAAAGAGGCATTTGATAAGGGTGCGAAGGTGATAGGGATATCTTCCGGCGGGAAACTCAGAGATATAGTTGAACAGAGAAGCGGATATTTCATAGAGATTCCTTCGGGCCTCCAGCCAAGGGCCGCACTCGGATATCTTGTGGCGGCCATGGGCAGCACCATGAAGTCTCTGAAGATATATGACCCGGATGTGGAGATAATGTCCACTTCCGCCAGCCTTAAGGAACTCAGAGAGAGGCTGACGCCATCGGAAGAGTATGAGAATAACGAAGCAAAAAAGATTGCCGCCGAACTGGTAGATACAGTTCCCGTGATATATTCTCACGGTTCGTTTGTCTCCGCCGCAAACCGATGGCATACCCAGATAAATGAGAACTCCAAGATGCTGGCTTTTTACGGCTCTCTGACAGAGATGGATCACAATGAGATAGTGGGATGGAATGACAGTGCGGAGGGTTTTTCAGTCATATTCCTCAGAGGGAATGAGGATTCTACCGTATCGAAGGTCATTGATTTTACGGAGAAAGTAATAGAAAAGAAGGGGGGGAAGGTCGTGGAAGTACGGGCGGAAGGAGAGCGCTCTCTGGAAAGAATGTTCTCTTTGATTTATAAAGGAGATTTCGTCAGCTACTACCTCGCTATACTGAGAGGCATGAACCCGACACCTGTTGACATCATAACAAAGCTGAAAGAAGAGGTCAGGAGGATCAGATAATACTCATCTCCTGCAGTTTTTCCGGCAGATATGTATCCGTTACATAATTAAGTCCGTACTTCGCAAGAGCCTGCTGTTCCGCTTTCTTCTTTATCTCGAGCATGGCCTTTATCTCGGATATCCAGAAATCCGTCTGAAATCTCGGGTCGCTCAGCTCGGCTTTTAGGGCTTCCACATCCCTGTCGTTGAGTTTGTCTGTCGGCAATTCGTAGTTAAGTATGTCCGAGGCGGTGACGCCTATGAACTCTGCGGTTGGGGTTGCGAGATATTCCGAAAGATGCGCTGTCTTTATGGCACCGTAGGCAACGCTGGCAAATATCCTGAATGACCACGGGTCACCGTCCGTAAAGACAACTACGGGAAGGTTGAGTTCTTCGTTCATCCTTTTCAGCAGTCTTCTGGTGCTTCTGGCAGGCTGCCCTTTCAGATGCAGCAGCACCGCCCTTTCCTTCTCGTCGAAACCGTTTTCTACGAGACGGTCGAACATACCCCCGGTCTCTATGGCAAGAACGAAATCCGCATCTAAGTCAACGAAGCTCACCTTTTCTTTCTCGACATTGTAAGGCACGGTGTAACCGGAGTCTCCGACATCGTCCCTGCAGTTAATCCTCTTTTTTATCCCCTTTCTGTTCACTTCATCTATCGTTATGTTTCCTATCACCCTGGCACCGTCTTCCTCGGGTCTGAGCTTGAAATCCTCCCTCATGTATCTCGTTATTATCTCAAGGTCCTCCACAAGGCTGTTCGATTCGTCCTGAGCGTGGAACTTCCCCTCCTTCCAGCCCTCGGATATGTAGTACATTTCTCTTAGGGTGGATGACTTGTTCTCCCGTATCATATCCTTTATGAAATCCAGCATATACAGGGTTCTCAGGAGCATGTACGCTCCGTCCAGTTTCTTGGCGCTCCTCTGACCGAAGCTCTTTCCGTATTTCCAGACGCCGTGCTTTATGTCGAAAACTATGTTGTTCTTCGTTCTCACAGGTATGTCCATGGACGGAATTCTCCCCTTGTCTATGTCCTCATATATCTTTTTCGCTATCTCTTCCAAAGATTTCACTGCATTCAGGCTTTCGGCGCTCATATCAATTTACCTCCACAATTTTCGTTTTTTCAAGGGTCCAGTCGCCGGGCAGAGGCTCAGCACCGACCACATGCACCTGATTCACTCCATCGGTATACAGCTCCATATCGCTGTAATCTCCCCTTTCGCCCCTGAGTTTCAGAGATATCTCAAAGCTCTCGGTTGGTTCCAGTTTAAGTTCCCATCTGATTCCTCTTCCGTCCGGGGTTCCTTCCGGGCTTATGCTTGCGATATCCTCTTTCTCTATCTCCGCATAAAGTGAGAACTTCGCTTTCTTCTCCATGTAGTTGATAACAGTTATCTTCGCATCGAAAGCGCCTTTGGCATATTTGCTCTCATAATCCACCCAGAGCACACCCATTATCTTCGTTATCGTCTTATCTATCGGAGGCACCGGCTTTCCGACTATTTCAGCCGATTTTTTTGCTATCTCCGGTATTATTTTCTGCACTATCTCGAACTTGTCTCTGACCTTCTTTTTCTTTTCCTGCTTCTTTATGTGCAGTCTGAGATGCCTTGCGCACTCTTTCAGCCCCTTATCAATCTCTTCTATTATTTCCGGTATGTCGGCCACCGCTTCCTTCGCCTCCGATGTGAACGGCACCCTTGTGGATGCAACATGGACAAGGATGATGGCAGGACCCGCTGGAATCCCTTTCCCGGAGCGCTGTTCAAGCCCGTATTGCTTCCACTTTACGCGCTCTATGGCATGGGTTATCGCGCAGGCTCCCTGCTGGTATAACAGAGGAACGCGGTTAGCGAATCTGAGAATTTCCACCTGCTGGTCCTTAGGAAGATTCCCTCCGTAGACCATTCCCACTTCAACCTGAAAAGGATTGCCGGAATAAACCGCAGGCTCCCTTGTTATGGGAGGCACATAATACTCGGGACTGTACTCGTCCAGCACATTTCTCAAACCTTTTTTTATCAAGTGGGCGCCTATGGGTGAAAGGCAGTCCGAAGGAGGAGCCATTATCTTGACTTTCTTCATGGCATTTACCAGTTTTTTAGCTTCGTCCGTGCTTATCTCCTTCGGCTTTTTCTTCGGGTCGATTTCAGCCGCGGAACATATGTCCTCGGCAACTCTTGCGCTCACTCTTGAGAATTCGTTCATCAGGAAGGCGTTTATCTGCCTGTTTTTCGAGTGCTTCAGCATTTTGAGCAGAGTTCCCAGCTCGACCCCGTAAGGATGCGGCCTTATCTCCACAGTCTTTTTCGGAAGTTTATCGGTTGCTCTCTCGAATATGTACTTTTTCCCCTCCTCCTCATATATGATTCGTGCATGGGGATTGACAATTGCGGTCCGTCTCAGATATTCGTAAACGGATTGCCTGCCCTTTAAGAGGCGCCCCTTGATGTAAACCTCCACCCGTGTCCCGTGCTCCGTTTCATCCCACAGAACGACATCCTCTTTCACGACCTCGGGTCTGTTATGCTTGGTATCTATCGAAAGAAACACCTCGTTTGCAGCCATTTTTTTCGCGGTTTTCGAGAGTATTCTCGCAGGCCTCCCGGTGGTCAGTTGGCTGTACATCACAACTCCGGATATGCCTATACCCTGCTGCCCTCTCGACTGCCTTATCGCATGAAATCTCGAACCGTAGAGAAGCTGACCGAAGACCTTCGGTATGTTTCTTTTGACAATCCCGGGTCCGTTGTCCTGTATTGCAATGAGATACTCGTTTCTCTCCACCTTTCTTATTTCCACGGTAAGATCGGGGAGTATCTCGGCCTCTTCACAGGCATCAAGGGCATTGTCCACACCTTCCTTGACTGCAGTAATCAGGGATTTTACGGGAGAATCAAAACCCAGAACATGCTTGTTTCTTTCGAAGAACTCCGAAACCGATATCTCTTTCTGCCTTTCGGCCAGAACCTCGGCTATGTTTTCGTTCAACATCGTTTGGACATAGGGCATCGAGATATAAACATTCCGACCGCACGGAGAGAAACATGCTCCGAGCACATTCAAAAATAATACCATATATCATTTTTCATCTACTGGGCTTTTCATTCATAAATTGAACCATAGATATTTTATTTCTAAAAAAGCCCCGTTTTTACGAAAAATATTTAAAGGGAAGCCTTCTATACAGGAACGATGGCAAGCACACACCTGAAAAAGGTCGAGACGATAATGTTCCAGATAAGTCAGGAAGACAGCGCAGGCATGGAACTACTCTGGAAAGACGGCTCTCTCTATCTTTCCCTGTCAAAACTCATGATTGATGACGGAAATATCTGGTATGCCATTCCTTTTGAGGAACTGAGGGATATAGAGGCCGGAGATGACGGAGGCATAACTTTCAAGATAGAAGGTGCTAACCTTCGGATAAGAGGGGAGAGCGCCGAGAGACTCATGGCACTGAGACATCTCCTGCTCCCGCTCATAGAAAGGAAGACAGAGGATGGAGAACTCATCGGAGAGCTGATGAAACTGCTGCTCCTCGGAATAAAGGACAGAGAGATAATAGCTTCCCTACTGAAAAGAGATGTCCGAACCATATCAGCGCTGATAAAAGAGGCCGAAGAAAAAGGCTACACCGCAGGGATGTCAGTAACGGAAAAGGGGAAGTCTCTGCTTTCCGCCGAGGAAAAGGAGATGATAGAGAAGGCGGGGGTGAACACATGAGCCCTTTCAAGAGCTTTGCCCAGCGTGTAACCGCCCTCGATAAGATGACATCTCTGGAAACGGGCATATCTACGGCAATAAAGATGTCAAGAGTTCCGAGAAAAGAGACAAAAAAACTTCTGGTGGCGAAGAACGAAGAGCAGGTCAGAAACACGCCTCTTTTCCAGTTCATGCAGATGATATTTGACGAGATAGGGCTCGGACATCTGGACATAAGCGAACTCGGAAAATTCTCTTACATCTTTTCCGTCGAAGAATCGCCTATTCCTTCCCTGATACCGGATGCAAAAGGGAAAACATGCTATATCATCGCCGATTCCCTCGCCGCATTCTTTTCAAAAGACATGGGGCTTCCGGCCTCAGCCGAAGAGATAAAGTGTGTGAACGAGGGATATGGCCTGTGTGAATTCCTGATAAAGGTAAATGCCCTTCAGGCATACCAGATAGCTCTTGATGATACGGATAAGGAAATAATCGGAATAAAGAAGAAAAGGCCCTCGGAGAGCCCCAAGGAAATCGCAGAAAAATTGGGACTCGATACCTTTGAAGTGGAGCGCAGGATTGAAGTCCTGAAATATTATGAGATACTGGATGCTGTCGGAAAAGTAACGGAGATTGGGAAGACATATTACAAATACAGAATGAGCTCCCCTCTGCCGAAGGAAGATTTCGATCCGCCGTGGCAGATGATAAAAGAGATTTCCGCTGCAATAGCTGCGGCGAGTTCTTTTGCGGAAGCGGTCAGCGAGAGGGTGAAGGAAGAAAAGAAGGTCCTCACCCCTGAAGAGGAGAAGAAGATAATAAACTTGGCCGATGAGGCCAAAAAAAGCAGAAGTTTTGCTGAACTCCTTGCAAAACAGATAAAAGACGAGGAAAAGGAGGGATAAAATGGTTGAAAGAATCAAAACCGGAATATACGGACTGGACTCCCTTATGGAAGGGGGCATAATAGACAACAGCGCTGTGGTGATAGTGGGTTCGAGCGGTACCGGAAAGACGACATTCGCGATGCAGTTCCTCATGCACGGAATAGACATTGGAGAGCAGGGGCTGTATGTGAGCATGGAAGAGAGCCCGGAACAGATAATGAAAGAAGCGGAGATGATGGGCTGGGACATGAAAAAGCACTACGAAAAGGACCTGTTCTTCATACATCTGAAGGGAAAGAACTTCAAGAAGATGATAGAGGAGCAGCTGCCGCAGCTTGTGAAGGTGAGAAGCGACTACGACATAAAGACAAGAGTTGTCATAGACCCGATGACACCGGTGATATGGGCTACCGAGGACAAGCTTCTCCAGAGGGAGCTCATAGGAAAGCTGTTCTATACATTGAAAGAACTCGGTGTTGTGGTGGCAACGGTGGAAGAACATGCGAAACCCGGTGAAACAATAGGAGAGGACGTGCTTCTTCCGATATACCTTGCCGACGGTGTGATACATCTGGAGTATTATCCAATAGGTGGCGCTTTCAACAGGACGCTCAACATAATAAAGATGAGGGGGACGGCCCACGGAGAGGACGTGTATCCCTATATATTTGCCAGAGGCGCAGGCGTAATCGTGAGAAGCAGTCCGGTTGAAATAGCGGAAAAAGAGGGAAAGAGCTACGATGAGATATTCGACGAGGCGATAAGGACGGCGAAGCATCTCAAAGCACCCGATTATGTCGTAAGCAGGCTGGAAAATATGAAGAAAGGATGGTCATATCCGTACTCTCCCGAGGAGGCCATACAGATAATATTTGACACATACCATCTCAAATGAGGGATATCATGGCCACGCTCTCCCAGAAAAAGGTACTGGATCGAAGGCTCGAAGCGGAGAATGTTACCCTGTTAAAGCACCTGCTGGGTATGGAACTAAGAAGACTTAAGGATGAGATGGGCTGCGATATGATATTCTTCATGGGCGTCGACGGGAGAACATTCTCTTCACAGGTCCCTTTCCAGCTTAACACAAAACAGTTCTATCTTTTCAATCTTCTGAAAGGAAACCTTCCCCACCTATGCGACCAGCTCGCCGCCGAGAACCTGAGAATAGCCATAGAGCAGTACAAAGAGGGTACTTTTCTCATATCCGGTGTGGGTGATAGTGCATTTATGGCAATGGCATTCACGAGACCCATTCTTCCGACGGATTTTCAGAAGCTCATCAACGGGGCCATAAAGGGCAGCACGGTCATAAAGCACATCATGGAACTCAAGCCGATAAAGGAGGAAATTCTTAAACAGTATCCGAAGGAGGTCGGTGACGAACTGAGAAAACTCAGCAGACTGCTTTTCGTGGAGAGATTCGACCAGACGAAGCAGTACAAGAAGAACACCGAGATATTGGATTTCATAAAGAAGAAACTGTCGCAGGTTGTCGGCGTGGGTGCGGTGGACGAGATAATAACCGTTACATTCAACGAACTCGGGACATCGGCTCCCTATATGACCGACCAATTGTGGAGAATATTCCTTGAAAAAGTCATACGGAGCCATGTGAAGAGAATAAGCGGGGATATAATGGCCGATGAATGCTATAGAACATGGATGCCGGAACTGGATGAGAAGTTGAAGAGCTTTGTGTGATATGATGATAAACGAAGAAGATGCCGAAAATGTAAAAAACGAGGAAAGCGAGGAAGAACAGAGCGAGGATAACGAGCAAACCGCAGAGGAAGAAACCCCCGAGGAAAAGGATATACTGTCAAGAATAGAAGAGATAAGGGAGGAAGTGGAGAAAAAATCAGATAAGGCCGACATAGAAGAGATAAAAGGCTGGAGAGCGGAAATCCTCTCAAAGATGTCCGAACTTCGGAAAGATATAGAGGAACTCAGAAAAGAGGACGAAAGAGTTCTCGCAAATTTCAGAGAATTTACGGATATAATAACAAAGAAGAATGATGATGTAAATAAGATAGTGGAACAGAAGGTAGATGAGACCAAACTCAGGCAGTTCAGAAAAGACATGGGAAAAATAGATAAAAAATTGAATCTTCTTATGGAGGAAACCGGATTCGGGGAGATATTGGATGTGGCGAAGATACCGCCCAACATACTTGAGATAGTGTATGACACGACCCTTTCCGATGTTGCAAAAGCTCTCTGGCGGGAGTACGGACCGGGCGCGGAAAAGATAATAACGGATATTCTGGAGGATATAAGGCTGGAAACAAGCGGAAGCGAGATGTTCTACTTCGACGGAAGAAGGATAAGGACGAGAGATGTTGCCAGGAATATACGGAAGGGGATGATTTCCGCCAGACAGCTTCAGGATACCTATGAGGAACTCCTGAAAAAACTTCTCGAGAGAGTGCCGGGGCACAGGTCGAAGAATTTCAGAGCCATGATCAAACTGAAAAGCCAGGAGTACACTGTTGACAAGACCACTTTTCTTCTGGAGAGAGTCGAAAAAATGGAGAACACGGTTATGATGCTTAACGGAATGGTCTCCGGTCTTGCGAGCAATCTCAACATGGAAACCGGAAGAATGGATGATGAACTGGAAAGACTCTCGGCGGACTTTGATAAGAAATTGTCGGGAAACACGGAGGAGACGAAGAAAAGACTTCAGTCGATGGAAAAGAAGATTGAGGCCATCCGGAGGGAGAACGAGAACAAACTGGCAGCAATCTCGGAGACTCTCGATAAAAAGATTCGGGAAACGGAAGAGGAGACGAGGAAGAGAATCGAAGCTCTGGAGCAGAAAGTATTTCCCGAAGTAAAGTCCGAAAAGAAGGTGAAAAAATCCGAAAAACCAAAACCGGAAGCGCTCACAAACGAAGAGAGATTCGTATATTCGGCAGTTCCTTCCGACGGAATAACCGTTACAAATCTCAGAAAGAGCGCAGGTTCCATTGTGCAGGCACCTCTGGATGTGATACTAAAGAATCTTATTGACAAAGGAATGCTGTACGAAAAGAAGAGCGGCAGGTCGGTAAGATACTATCCTACTTCAGGAGAAACAGAGAAAGGGACTGAGGAGAGAAAAAAGCTTCCGGAAAAAGCGAAAAAGAAGGAAAAGTCAAAGAAGAGTGCAGAAAAACCCGCAGATAAGAAAAAGAAGGAAAAGGAATTCGGGAAAAAAGGCAAAGAGAAGAGAGCGAAAAAAGGCGGAAAAAAGATGAATGAGAGTGAGAGAATAGTGCTGGATGCCATACCGGATAACGGGTGCACTCTTAACCGATTGAAAAAGGAGCTCGGGGACAGGATGCCGTACGAAGAGCTTCTGGATACGGTAAAAGAACTTGTCGAAAGAGAATTTATGGTCGTAACGACCAGAGGAAGACATACAATATATATGAAAAATGAAGAAAAAATAGGAGGCGAAAAAAATGCTTGATGTGGCGCTTGTATCGCTCATACAGGATATGAGCGAGAAGGCTGGAGTAGAGGGAACCATACAGTACTGGCTCAGAGTCGGAGAGAACCTTGCAAGAAGGATGGGGAAGGAGGCATACATGGGATGGCCTTCCTTCAATGTGGCTCTGAGAGAGGGAAGGACGGCATTCTCCATAGAGGGAGATGTGACTGCCCTTACGGACCTTGCGATAACGGATGTGGACGGTGATGTTGTCGGATACATCTATGCTCTGAGAGAGTGTGTATTCAACCCCACCATCACGAGGATACGGTACAGCGTAGGAGAAGTACCCGAGGCGGACAGACTTGTGTCCGAGGAATACAACAACAGCATAAAGGATACTGCGGTTTGCAATTTCTGCGTTATCCACCAGAAGTTCAGGGAAGAAGTGGCAAAGAACATAACGGTGGCCGGACAGCAGCTCGAATGCCTGCAGTTGGCGGACAGAGGATTCACGGGCGAAACGAAGATTGCCAGCGACAGCCTGAAGAAGATAGGGATAAACGAGGAATATGTTCGAAGTCTGCTTAGGAACTATGCCTGCGTATATGCGATAATAATGCATGGAGCAAGGCTCAGAGGTGAGGAGGAAGAGTCATGAACAAAAGAGAGCTTGTGAAGGACAATCCGCTTGTCGATGTTGCGGCATATCTCTTTCTGGAGGACATTGCCGACAAGCAGGGTGCCGCAGGGATGAACACCTATCTGATGAGCCTCGCATCGGCACTTGCCAGAAGCATGCCGCAGGAGGAATACGATACATGGGAAGACTTTGTCGAGGCCCTTAAGAACGGAGATTCCGCGCTCTCTACCTTTGAAGAGGTCGAGATGCCGACAAAGCACTGCGTGGTAACGATAGAATCGCCATTCCTCAGAGGATGGCAGGAATATACAAAGAGGATAGGTAACTTTGCTAGTATACACTATGAAGTTGCCGAGTACTATAACTCCACGGTTAAACCCGGAGCAATAGACAGTCAGGACATAATCATACAGACATACAGGGCGGAAATGTCGAAGAGAATTCTCGTGGAAGGCAGACAGCTCAAAGTGGCACACATAGCGACCGTGGCACCCGACGGCATCAAGAAGGTCGCTCCCGATGAATGGCTGCCCATACTCCTCGAAAAGGCAGGGATAACCCAGACTATGCTGAACATGATAATGAGGAACAACTCCAGTGTCTGGATAGTATATACAGAATAAACCGCAAACCCTTTATTTTTTATGGTGAGCCCTTGAGACTTCTTTATAAAAACGAGTTATGTGCGTATTACAGACTTGAGATAGCCAGGGAGGTGGATAAGCTCGAAGTTCTCGAAGAAGACAAGGGATTTGATTTTTTTCACGGATTAGGGATTATCGGGTATCCAAAAGCCTTCAAGATGTGGCTGAGAAGATTTCCGAGACCTATACTTATAGTAGCTCTGGATAAAAAGAGAGTTCTCGGCTGGGTCTATGTGGAAGAATGGACCGAAGACTCCGAAGAAGGCATGCCTGTCCATGTTTTGAGGGCCATAGAGGTTCTTCCCGAACTAAGAAACAAAAAGATGGGGGCCATTTTGGTTATGCTGTCTCTAAAAGAGATAAGCGGATATATGATAACAAAACCTTTAACGGACGAAGCCAAAACTTTTTTCAAAAAAATGGGCTTCATGGAGCCAAAAGAATTCAAAAAACAGCCTGTCAATCTCTCAAAACATCCGAAATACCTCATACTTCCGGTGTATAAAAGAGATATGCTGGTAAAGGATTTCGAGGCTCAGACCAGCGCTTCCAGACGCACGTAGGGAAGACCCTTTTCTTTGTCAACGACAACAGCATATACGGGGGTCTTCGGCTTTATTCCGTAGAGACACAGTACCCTGTCTTTTACGAACAGTCTCATATAAGTGTCCGCCAGATTCATTATCTCCTGCCCGAGTTTCAGGCCGGGACGAACCGCGCACATGCCTATATCATCGGATTTTTTGGTTCTGGAAACCGTCTGAAGGATGTCTCGTATCGCAATGGTATCCCCTCTCAGATACTCTATCGTGTCGAAGCCGGCGTAATCCATTATCGGCCTGTTTTCCTCACCTCGCAGTTCTCTCAGGTTTTTGGCGTACATTTCGTAAAGTTCCTCTCTGTCCTTACCAAGAAGCGGGAGTACGAAGGGTCTTTCATCCTCCTCCGAGAAGTAATCCACTATTCTGACATATTTTTTCGCATATTCCTCTGCAACATCCTTTCCAAGGTAGTTTACGCCTTCTTCCATGATGTTGTCTGGAGTGCTGCCGCCAACAAGAACGGCAAAGATTCCCCTGTCGTGGGTGATGAAATTAAGCCACAAGGGGCGCATTAAGAGATAATAGTCCTCGATAGAGACATTAGGGCCGAGCTCCACGGCATTGTAGCTCCCTTTCTTAAGACCGCCGTCCAGAATAATGTCCAGATCCGGTATGCCGGTGCTGTATCTGTCTTTTTCTTCTTTATTCGGCTTCCAGATGCTCTTTTTATCCGAAATATTGTCCTTTATGTCGAAACTCCTGAACTTGCCGTTGTTCAGGGTAAATATGTATTTTGGCTGTTCTATTTCTATGGATCTCAGTTTATCCAGACTTATCTCTCTTATCCTTTTGGTGTCTATTTCCATATGAGACAGGCTCACTACTCCGTCCACCAGGTACTCCAGTTCCGGAGCCTCATTTTTCTCAAGGACGAAAACCACATCGGTGTTGGAGTTCTCCACAAGGTCTTTTTGAAGCATGGTTATGAAATCCTCCGCATCCGTTCGGTGCCTGTGGGTCAGACCTTCGACGCTGTCTATGACTATCATGGCCTTTTCCGGCAGTATGCTGTCTATGCGGTCATAGGTGTATTCTATCTCCGGAATTCTCCCGTATTTTGCGAAAACCTTGTTTAACCATGTTCTGTCGGCCTTTTCAGGGGGTGTTCTCTCCGTGTTTATGTCCTTCAGAAATTTCTTAGCGCTCTCTATTTTTTCGGCATCTTCTTCGGGAATGATCGGATATATCCGTTTCTTTCTTCCGTAAAGGCTCTCAAGGAGGATTTTCCCGGCATCTACGATCTTCCTCTTTATCTCTTCCTCTTTGAGCCAAGGAAACTGCTGGAACAGAGCTTCGTCGGAAACCCTCGTCGTCAGATAGAAGCTGGACTCCGGTTTTCCGAGGTCCTCCATTATCTGGAGTGCGAGGGTCGTCTTACCCGTACCTGCAGGCCCTTTTATCAGCAGGGAACGGCTGCCATCCATGCGGAAGAATTCCTTAATTTCATCGGGTATGTTCGTATCTCTCATTTCATAACACCTCTCAGTTCTTTTCTTGCTTTTTTAGCGGCTTCCATAACACTTTCCTTCTTTTCGCCAAATACGACTATTATGGCATCATCGCTTATGTCGTTTATAACCATGTATAAATCTGAAGATTCGGATATTATATTCTCAGGGGGAGCCCTGTTAGCATCCCGATGAAGTATTCTGGATGCACTGATCATAGCCGCCGAAAGAGTGGAAAACAGTTCGACGCTCTTTTTTTCCAGTCCGAACCATGCTATGGGCGCTCCTCTACCGCTGGCTATTACACACGCCTTTGCTCCATGATTTTTCAGGTTTTCGAACACTTCTTCGAAGATTTTGCTTTTCAATTTATCCCCTTTTGCAAGACAGCAACACATACCTGATATTTAATTTTTCGCTATCCCCTCGAACAATTCCACACCTTTTTATCCTCTTTGCATATCTCCGACCATGCGCATTCTCATTCATATCTGCTGCGCTCCCTGTTTCACCTACCCGCACAAGGCACTTCTGGAAGAAGGGCACGAGGTCACGGGTTTCTGGTACAACCCGAACATACAGCCGTTTGAGGAGTACCGGAGGAGGCTGCAGACTCTTCAGAGGTATCAGTTCCTCACCGGAGCGGAGATAATCTACAGGGACGAGTATCCTCTCGAGGAGTTCCTGACCGGCATGGTGCATTATACGGATGAAGGGAAATCGAGGTGCGATTACTGTTACAGGGTTCGCCTTGAAAGGACTGCAAAGGAGGCAAAGGAAATGGGTTTCGATGCTTTCAGCACCACGCTCACACTTTCAAAATACCAGCCGACAGCGCTCATAAAGAGGATTGGAAACGAAGTCTCGAAGAAACACGATATCCCGTATCTGCACCGGGATTTCAGGGTAGGCTGGAAAGAATCCATAAAAATTTCAAAAGAACTCGACCTCTACAGGCAGCCATACTGCGGCTGCATATTCAGCGAGAGGGACAGGTATTACAGGAAATTGGTGAAAGACTAGGGGCATTTTGAAGAGCGCATAGAAAACTTCGTAAACATTACCGTAATCATGATTATCATGTTCATGTTTATTGACAGAGAAGAAGAGATGCGCTTGCTCTTGGAGATGTCCCGACCCAGAGTAGCGGAGCTGGTGCTCGTATATGGCAGAAGAAGGGTGGGAAAGATTTCTCACAGTCTCAAAGTCAGGATTCACAAAGAAATGCATTGAAAGGATGGACGATAAGGGAATAATGCACTGGGATTTGAGAGACATCGAGAGGATGATTGAAAATGCGAAAACTGAGAGCACTCTCAGAAATGTTTAAATAGATGATTACCTTACAGTAATTTACTGTGTGGTAATATGTTCTATGACAGAAAAGAGGAACTGAGTTACCTCTCCATTCAGAGAGAGAACAGCAAAAAACGCTCGCTCT
>WALJ01000109.1 GCA_015522885.1 Thermoplasmata archaeon | reverse complement strand
TTCTTCCATCCGAGCTTTTCACCCGCATCCCTTGCAAGCATGTGTGCCTTCCTCTGGTCCATTCCGCCGTAGGCAACATCGACCCCTAGTTGGTATATGTCCGCCGCCTGCATAGGTGGATAGATGAGCTTCGAGACATCCGTCTCCGCTTCGCCCTCCTTCCTTCCCATTATGGTGAGCGCTCTCCGCACCCTCGCAAGGCTCGAGACCTTCGCAATCCTGAGCACCTTCTCCCAGTAATCGGGTGTTATTATCTCTGAGGCCCAGACGAATATTGTTCTGTCAGCGTCAATGCCGAGGGAAAGGAAAGCATCTTTCATGTATTCTCCTGCTATGCGTATGTTATCCATATTCCCACCGAGCTTGTCGTTTATGAACGCATGCCAGTCGGCGAGGAGTATTTTTACCGTGAAACCCGCCTTTTGAAGGTCTCTTATCTTCCGAGCACATATCATCCCCTGGGCTATATGGATGAATCCGGAGGGCTCGAATCCTATATAGGCTGTCGGGTTCTCCTTTTCTTCAAGCAGCTTTCTCAGCTCGTTTTCGGTGACGATTTCTTCCGTATTTCTTATGACCAGGGAAAAGCGCTCTTCTGCATCCATGTTATCGTTCGGGAATTCGCTTCGGGATATAGAGGTTTTGGACAGCCTCAGAGAAAACATTAAATATGATTATGGAATTTCTCAGAAGTATGATATTTGAGGATAGGAACCGACAGAAAGCATACGAAGGAATAAGAAGAGTGATGAAGCATTGGGGATTCGGTGACAGCTGTGCATCGATATATGCGGTTCTGGTGGTCTCCGATAAGCCTATGACCGCAGATGAAATCTCAAAATCCGTTGGATATGCCTATTCTTCCGTAATAAACGAACTCAACCGGCTTATGCGGGAAGGCTTCATAGAGCGGGGCAGAAAAGGAAGAAGATATACCTATTCGGCCGTTACTGATTTCCTCGAGATAATAAGAAAGGAAAGGCACAGACTGATGGGGATGCTCAAAGAGACAAAAGATTCTCTGGAGGGAATAAAGAACCGGAAAATGGAGGGGCTCGCGGAGAGCATAAACGCATCTCTCGAATATCTGAGAGAAGTTGAAAGGAGGTATAAAAGTGAGACAGAAAGAGTTCAATGAGGGAGAGATAATAGAATACCTCCACAAGGTGATGGACAACCGCTTTGTAAGATATATAATGAAAGAACTCTCTGAGCCGAAAAAGATTCAGAAAGCCCTCGGAATATATGCAGGAGTTGAAGAAGCACACGGAATAAAAGAGAAGATGCATGCAAAGACAGTTGCTGTTGCGATAGAAAGGGCTGCTGCGAAGATGTTCGATGCGGAACCCGAGCAAATAAAAGAATTTCTGAAGGACCCTTATATGAGAAAAGGTTTTAGCGTCGTCATAAGAGGGATAGCGGAATACGGGATAACGAAACCCCAGAGATTATCCGCTCCGTTCATGGTTGTCTGGAACTTCACAAAGCAGTGCAACCTGAAATGCAAGCACTGTTATGCCAATGCCGGGCCCAAACCAGCACCGGACGAACTCACACTGGAGCAGAGATACGAGGTTATTGATCAACTTGACGAAGCGGGAGTCGCAGCGATATCATTCTCAGGCGGTGAACCGCTTATAAATAAGGACTTCTGGCCTGTTGCGGAATATGCGGCCAAAAAAGGATTTTACATAAGTGTGGCGACAAACGGAACTCTGATAACGGAGGAGGTCGCAAAAAGACTGAAGAAGATAGGTGTCAGATATGCGGAGATAAGCATAGACGGACCGAATGCGGAAATACATGACAGGTTCAGGGGGATAGAAGGTGCATTCGAACTCTCAATAAAAGGGATAAAAAACGCAAAGAAAGCAGGTCTGGAGGTTGGGATAGCTACTGTTGCAACCCATCACAATCTCAATAGAATCCCGGAGATAGTACAACTGGCAAGAGACTTGAATGTTGACCGCATTATCGTCTTCAACTTCATACCAACAGGAAGGGGGATGGAGATCGTGGAGGATGATCTGAGCCCCGAAGAAAGGGAGGAACTCATGAAATATCTCTATTCGGAGTGGCAGAAAGGCAGTATGCAGGTGTTATCTACATGCCCTGCATATGCGAGAATATCCCTCAATGCCGTGGCAGAGGAAAAAGGGCACAAGGTCTCGCCCACTCATTTTGCAGATGTCGAGGTTCCGGAGGAGTTTTTGGGTGCCGGAAAGACCCTTGCCGAGTTCCTTGGCGGATGCGGTGCCGGTAGAATATACTGTTCCATAGAGCACAACGGAGACATACAGCCATGTGTATTCATGCCGATAAAGGTTGGAAATGCCCTGAAAGACGGGTTCCAGAATGTCTGGGACAACAGCGAAGTTTTTAACGTCCTGAGAGACAGAGATGCGAGGGATTATGCCTGTTCCACTTGCCCTTACAGGTATGTCTGCGGAGGATGCAGGGCTCGAGCCTATGCTTATTATGGCAATATAAAGGCCCCTGACCCGGGATGCGTAATCATGAAGAAAGATTGGGAAAAGATTCTGGAAAGAAAGAACATGCTGGGCCATGGAAGCAGACTGCGGAAATTATAAGTACGAGATGGGGATGATTTCCCGTGAAACTCGATAAGATTGTAGTTGTGGTTTTTTCGGCCCTTTTGATAGTCGTGTTCATGCCCCTGTTCTCATCCACGGCAGATTCGGATCCTGGAGAGATATCTGTAACGAAAGGCGAAACCACGAATTTCGGCGGTGGGAGCTATGTTGAAGTCAGGCACGGGAATGCAGGAGTGGGCGTACTCTACGGGACTTCCGCTCGTCCGAATCATATTATCATATATTCCTTCGGAGAGACGAATTTCGGCGAAATAGATAGCTTCGACGGTTCGAGACTGGTGAGAAAAGAAACGGCAAATGTGAAAACACTGATAACCGAGGAAATAACAAGAATAATAGAGTTTAGAGATATAAATAACAATTCCAGATTTGACTCTTTCGTGGGAAAGGATGGGAAATACAACCTAACAGGTCTGGACTATCCGGTCAGGGGTATCGAACTCAATGGAGCTTCAGAGGCCTTTCCGAAAATAACCGAGGTGAGCGATAACGAGGTCTCCGTTTCTTTTAAACTTGTACTCCGCAATCCCAAAGAGAATCTTCATTGGAACGACATAAAAGGAGAAATGCTTGGGGTTCATGGGGGAAAGATTGCCTACCGTATCTCTATAGACTTTCAAATAAATTTCACATACAGGGAAGAGAGCGTTACTCAGGCTCACTACCTGTCCTCCGGCTCTTCTTCTTTGAAGTATGACGGAAAAATCTCAAGAGATGCAATTGCTTCGGACATCTCTGTCGGATATAGCTACAAAATAAGCGGCTGGGACTTCAAATATGACAACTCCAAGTTGTTTATAGAGACAAAGAGCGGAGTTTTCAGCGGAAAAGAGGGATGCGGACTGCTTGAAAAAGGCATTTATGCCAACATAACAACATCGAATCCGAGATATCTGGAACTCAACGGTTCCGAAAAGCTTGGGAGAACAGTACCTATTTACGGTCACGGTTTCAGGATTTTCATGGAAAACAAAAAAATAGGCACTTTCACAGGAGATAGACACTCTGTTGTTGATGGAACGAATCGTTCGTATCTCTCCGTTCTTGCAGGCCAATATCCGGAGAACATGACCTTTTTAGGGGAAAGCTACGGAGGCTTTGTTCTCGATTCCACGGAAGCTTACCGGCAGGGAAATATGAGCAATGCTAAGAGCATATCATTGACCTATGTGACCGTATCTCCCTTCGTACCTACGGATGCCGTACCTCCATGGTCAAACATTCTTCCCTTCGAAGCCGCATCAGTGGTTTTCTTGGGACTGTATATCTCCAGAAAACGCAGCGGATAATCACATGCCTATGCCGAGCCTCAGCATATCCCTTAGCCCCGGAGC
>WALJ01000108.1 GCA_015522885.1 Thermoplasmata archaeon | reverse complement strand
GTATAGCCCCGGGCAGATTTCAGACTTCCTTTCAGAACTCTTCTGTCCAAAAACTTCGTTTTTGTCCATCGAACCTCCGCCTTTTATCCTCAAAAGGCTTGGCCCGAATCTGCCTTTATCCATTGGTGAAAATTGGTTAATAGCCCCGGGCAGATTCGAACTGCCGTCCAGGGATCCAGAGTCCCCGATGATTGACCGCTACACTACGGGGCTATTTTGACTTTCTTATTCAAAGGGTGTTGGGAGGGCGTCCCGATGATTGGCGCTCGAACAAAAATATGGAGTATTTTTGCGAGCGGACCTCGTGAAAACGAAGTCGTGCGAGTGCTGTTCTGCCGGCATGAACCCGCATTTAGGAAGGGGACCTGTTTTAACCGGATATGCTAAAAACGGCTTCTATTTAAAAGTGATGCTGTCCTTATTTCTTTCCTTCCATCCACATTTTTGCCTTCTTTATCGTCCCCGATGTCTTCACGGTCTCTACTTTCAGGCCATTATCCTCGAAGTTCATGGCCTTTACCGCCTTTTCCTTGTCTCTGTGGGAAACGAGGATTATTCCCCTGTCGCTCTCGAAGACCGTCAGTTTCATCCTCATCCCGTGCATCCTGCCTCTCCTGTTTATAACCGCTATCATGTCCTTTCTGGTGAGCGCTCTGCTGCTGTGTACCCTGAACACGATGTATCTTTTCCGGAAGTTCCTTACTGCCACAGGGGGAAATGCTTTCCGTTAAATAGGTTAGTATCGTATCCTGAACCCGCTCTCGCCCTTCTCGTCTTCCCATGTCGTCTCCGCATCCGTGACCCTCGCGTAGGGCTGGGATGTCCTGCACCACTCTATCAGTTTTTCCACTGCGCTCCTCTCACCCTCGAACACCGCTTCTACCCTTCCGTCCGGCAGATTTCTGACCCATCCGTGAATGCCGAGCTCTCTGGCTTTCTTCTCAGTGTTCGCTCTGAAGAAGACACCTTGGACCCTTCCTTCGAAGTATACATGTGCGCGGGCGAGCATGGCAGATAATCAATCAGTAGAAAAAAGTTTCACTCCATGCTCTTGAGAATTCCCTCGAGATACTTCGCCCTGTACCTTTTCCCGCTCCTTTTTGTCAGTCTTTCGAGGATACTGTCGGAGCCGCTGCCGTACTGTGTGGCCTTGTTCTTCCTCCATGCGTTTTCAGGGGGAACCCCCAGATGCTCGGCTGCCTTCCTCCAGATGTACTTCTTGTGCCTTTCCTCAAGCTTGATTTCCGCAGGTATGGAGAGCGCTATTTCTGCGAAGACCCTGTCAAGGAACGGATATTTCATTCCCATCCCGAAATGCCGTGCCAGAGCATGATCCCTCCAGAGGTCCCTTTTGTAGAGGGTGTAGGAGCGCTCCTCAATCTGCCTTTCAATGGGTTCGCCGGTCCAGTCGGTGAAGCCCGCGAAGAGTTCCTCCGAGCCTATGCCCGAGAACATTCCCTCTATCCCGTGTTTCTCGGCCTCCCGAAATGCAAAGTAGAATGTTATCGAAAGCGATGTTATGACCGGCAGATAGACGGGCGTGGATTTCAGATACTCCTTCATGCCGATTATCCGGAAAATCTCGGGTATGCGCTCCTCCACCTCGTCGATGTCCAGATGAACGGGTATGAGTTCGAAACCGAGTTTTTTTGACAGTGCTTCCGCATGTTCGAGGTCCTTTCCGTCCGCAACGCAGAAAGCCCTGAAATCGTGCCCTTCCCGAGAGAGAACCGATGCTATGGCCGACGAGTCCACACCGCCGGAGAGCAGAATTCCGATTCTTTCCCGCGCTCTGATTTTTACAGCCTCCCTGAAGGCATCCGCAAGCTCTTTCACAGGCTCTTTGAGCTTTATCCGGGGCAGTCTTTTTCTGTCCCTGAAAAGAAAATCATGATGGGAAAGGAGAATCTCTCTCGTCGGGTCGTGCTGTATGCCGCCTTCGAATATCTGCGAACCAATCCTTTCGTCAGAGACAAAAAGAGGAATCTGTCCGAATATGTCCGTTCTCAAAGTTCCGCCGTCGAAAAGCAGGTAGGGGCCTCTGGGCTCTTTTCCGGAGAGGAGCGCTCCCCCGTCATACGGTTCGCAGAGGAAGAGCTCACCGTTCCTCTCTCTCATTCCCGAATATGAGAATTTCCAGCCGTCAGCCGCAAGCGATGCGGAGAATTTCACGGTGGGAAATGGGGGAGGGATATAGGGGTTGCTGTGGTGGCAATATTTTGCGGCGGTTAATCGTAGGAGATTCAATTAGAGGTCACTTACGGAGTTTGTATTAGGCTATTGGATATCCGCCTAGAATTCCAGAGTTTTTTCTAGTACGGAGAAAATATCTTCCAATTCTTTTACCAATTCCGGGAACGCCTGAATAATGCCGTTTTCGGTATTTTGTGAAATTTTTAAGTCGTCATCAGGATATCTCAAAAAAGCATACGGAAAAGTAAAAAGTGATAGGTATGTTAATCGCATAGGAATAAAATATATTTCATATGATTTTATAAAAAATTCTCTACTTGCCTGTGGAATGTTGTTTCCATCAATCCCCATATCTTCAAGAACTTTCTTAACCATCTCTGCATTATGTTTCCACTCAAGATATCCTTTGTTTCTTCCATCCTCCGTTATTTTGTTTGAGACTGCAAGAATGTTTCTTATTTCATCGGAATTCATGAAAAGGATGCTCTTTAGATTCTTCTCATTTTTGCTATATCCTCCTCTTTTGTTTTTTCTATAAAAACTAGACAAGGATTTTTCAAGTTCTATTAGGTGTTTCTTAAGAATCTGTATATGAGGAGACAATTCAGGCATTTCACTTTCAATGCTTTCGCCAAATTCCACAATTTTTTCTACAGCCTTAATACATCCTTCAGGTGTGTAATGGTTTATGTTTCTCATCTCTTTTTGTTTAATACCGAAAGCATATATATCTACAGCTTTGACTGTTTTTTCTACCGCCTGTTCCAACATAAACAAACTATTTCTAAAATTTTTTTCTTTATAAAGCACAACAGAGCTCTCTAAATCTTCCTTCGCATAATTTACCCACTCTTTTACAACCTCTATCTCCTTTTCTGATTTAGAAAACACTTCCGGATGTTTTTTCCACAATTCTTTTGTGGCGACAAAAAATTTCTTTGCCTCTTCATTTTTAGCGGTTTCTATGAGCATATCTAATATTTTTTCCGTTTTTTCGTTCATCAACCCCTTCTTTACCCTCTCACGTTTCGCATTTCTTCCTTCCTGCAGAGCAATCTTTTCATCAAGAGCGCTCTTCACATTCGACATATCTCTCATATGACTGAGAAATATTTAAACATCTATTTAAAGTTTGCTGTGGGGTCGGTGAAAGTGTAGAGTACACTTATTTTTTCGCTTACTTTCGCCCTTTGCATGAAGTTAAAGGGCTCTCGCCAGAGATTGGAGCGCATCTCTGTCGATAAACC
>WALJ01000107.1 GCA_015522885.1 Thermoplasmata archaeon | reverse complement strand
TGATTACTTCAGGCATGGCACATCACGAAAATGTAAGGAATTCTTACTATTTATACTTTTCACTCCCTCAATTCCCCGAATGTGGTCGTTCTCTCGGCAAAGGCGTTGTGCTTGTGTATGGATTCCTCGCTCTCGCTCTTCACACTTACCTTTGTGCCGTCCGGGAAATCGGGGTATTTCTTCAGGATCAGGTGGAGCGCGTCCCTGACGACATCTTCCACGAACTTCGGATTTGCGTGAGCTTCGAACACAACCCTACCCTCGTCTTTCCTTTTCAGTACCTCGAATGTCGGTGATGAAAGCGAGGCCTCCGCCATGTCAATCAGGTCTTCTGCCTCCACTGCATGGTTTTCCGGTATCTGGATCTTTATGGTAACGATGTTTCTCTGGTTATGTGTTATTATCGGAACATCCGATATGCACTTTTCGTATTCGGGATACTTTTCAATCAGCATCGCTCTCAGGGTCTCCATAGCGCACGGGCAGGCGCTCATCCCCACAACTTCGACGCCGACATACCTCTCGACGATGCCCTTTCTGTTCACCACATGCCCTTCTATCCGGTATGCCTCGATTGTCTTTCTGCCCGCAGGAGTCTCCTTTTCCATGAAATAGTCCGCATCTATAACGGCCTCGGCGCATGTGGCGTATTCGTGCCTTTTCAGCAGCCTCTCCGTTATATCCGCCGCAAGGTCTTCGAGAGCGCTCACCGGCTTCTCCAGGCTTTCATCCACTATCTCACCTACGACCTCAAGGTTCCTCGACATGTGAGAGCCCCTCTGCTCGGAAGGCAAATCCACGAAAAGGTCGAAATTCGCAGTGAGCGTGAGTTCTCTCCCGTTCCTGTGGACATTCACCGGCTTTTTCACGCCTGTAACCCCGACACGGGTGAGCCTGAAGCCGCCTTCGATTCTCTGGTTCTGAACGTCTTTCGGTGTCACGGAGCACCATAAAACGGAGGGTAATTAAGGGTTTTCACACAAAACAAAATTACAATAATGGATTATGGCATAACACATTATGCTACAGTTAAGGATTTCAGTTATTTCAATCTGTTATCCTTTTCTATGCATTTTTTTCAATTATCTCATCTATGTTGTCGAAGCTACCGGTTACCATCTCGTAATGTCCTATCAACCTCATTTATAAATCGCTCCCAATCTCCTTTATTGTCCAAAAAGAAAGCCCTGTTTTTTCCGAAAGTAGATAATGCCATCTGGCGGTACTTATCATATCTTTCTCTGCCAGTTACATACATGTAAATCCAACCTTTTTTCTCGACATTATCTCGATATTTCCTATATCTCTCTGAAAAATTGCTACTGAAAGCTCCTTTAGATTTTAGTTCTATAGCTATTTTATCCACTAATAAATCAATTTTAGCTCTCCCACCTATAGAAACCTGTTCATCTATTTTTGGAGATAGACCACGAAGTTGGAGCTCTTCCCGCAAACAATACTGGATAGTTTGTTCATAAACCCATCCACTCAGCCCTCGAATATTGGGTTCTCTTCCTTCTGCAACTGACAAAGAAGCCAATAGTTGGCGAGAATGCTCTAAATTTTGCCGATACAGTTCCTCTATCATACCCTCATCGTATTTCATTTCCTCACTTCCTCTCATGCGTCTTTTCTATGATATCATCTATGTTGTCGAACATGCCCGTGACCCTTTCGTAATGGCCGATGAGCTTCTTGTCCATATCCTCTATGTGTTTCCCGACCCCTTTCAGATGCTCTTCCATGTGCTCCATGTGCTTTTCAAGCATCTCCGTATGCTCTTTCAGAGTCCTCATGTGATTGTAGAGCGCCCATATCACGGCTATCTCGATAATCAGCACGGCTATTTCCACGACTATCAGAATCTCTTCTTCGTTCACGGTCCTCCATATCCTTACCCCTTAAAAAATTACCCCCGAAATGAAGAACCCAAGCGCAGCAAGCTGCGGGGTATCTTCATTGGAAGGCCGACAACTGCAATTGAGTCAAATTTCCTCAGCCTCTTCTTCCCTGATTTATAGTCGGAGACTTCATTAGTTTAGAAGGTTATGTCTTCAACTATATTATGCCTGTATTCGCCCGCCTCCATGGAGAGGGACTTACTCGCAAAGACTGTACTTTGCTCCGCCAGCCCAGACAGTATTTTCGCTTCCGCATTTCGGGCATAATTCTCCCTCATCCGTAAACGAAGGAGATATTCAAATCTATCTCTTTTAGTTGACAATATCTGGTATTGATAAACTTTTTATACCCTCATATCTTTTTCTCACGGCAAAGGTATGAAAATAACAATCTTTCTACTGGCGGTAATTCTGAGCCTTTCGCTTCTTCCAAATAGTACGATAGCTAAGACAAGAACGGGAGATTACAGTCTTTTCATACCCGACTCAAAAGAGCTGTACAAGCAAAGCATGAGAGTTCTTGTTGCCGGTATAGAGCACAACCTTACATTCCACAAGCCATCTGACAATATCACGGTTATCATGTATTCGAACGGCTATTTCAGCGGAGGAATTAAGAATGAGAGTACATATTACAGATGGCGGTATCTGAACGGGGATTTCGATGACCTCAAATACGGGAAATACATAAACAAGAGTTCCAGCGCTGTTTTCGGAGATAAAATTGCGTTTCATATAGGAATATATTCGAGGGCCGAGGGCACAGGAAAAGGTGAGAACGGTACATGGCATCTGAAAGTGAAAAGTGGGGAGAATACGATAATTGAAGATAATATACTTGTAGAAAATGTGAATGCATCCCTCGGGCTTTCCACACCCGTGTTCGAGTTTAGAGTGGAGCCGTCTTTCGGAGGCATTGTGGGGCCAACCGTAAAAGACTACAAATTCAGAACTGTGAATACGGGAAATGTTCCGTTGCTTCTAACCGCCTCTTACGATAAAATGGGAAATATTTTTGAGACGACGAACATGGGCATTGTACTTAAACCGGAAGATGAAGTTTACCACCATATAAATATCACCGCGCGCCCATGGAGCCCTCAGATATTCTCTGTTACGGGGCATATAAAGGGCACTCCTCTGCATGTAATGAATACCGAGGGCATGACTTTCATATCTTCCCCTGTAGGCCAGGTTCATATATCGGTAAAGGTCGTAAGGCAGGGCTTCGACATAATCGATATAGGACCTGCAAAGTTGCAGTACGAACAGGGTCCTCAGGTTGCGGAATATAACGAAGTTAGGACCCTCAGGTGTTTTCTCAATGGGAACGGAAGTGCCAGACTCATGATATCTCCGAGTGAATTGCTCATAAAGGGGGTCTATTACAATGGGATGTGGCACAATGAAACCACCGGATATTCTCCGATAAATCTCAATTTTTCCCTTGAAAAGAACATCGAAAAGGAAGTGAGAATAACCGTGAAATGCTATAAAGAAAAGGTGAGCGCCAGACTTACATACCGGATAGAAGAGGGCAATAAGAGCGGGAGCGCCCATACGGACATCGTTGTTGGGGAGGCACCTGCGATTATTACGAAAGACGAAGGTGAGGGCTTTTGGATAAGCCCCGTCGGCATTGCCATAGCCATAGGTTTCTTTGCCTTGATTGCAGAATTTATCACACTGATCACCCTTAAAGACAGGAGGAGCAGAGAAAGCGAAAATGATAAAAATAATGACAGATATCGACCGGAGCATAAGAGAAAAAAGAGGAAGAAAAAATGAGCAAAAAAATGGTGCACCGCTTGGCTATGTCGATGATTTTCCTCATGCTGATAGCAGTTATGGCAAACATCTCCCTTCAATCAAAAGGAAAGGAAATCATCAGTATATCCAACTCTCCGCCAAGCTTCGTTACCGTAAAGGTTCTGGATTCCGGTGAGCGGATACAGGTAATAGTCGAAGTTTCCGATATGAACGGCTGGGAAGACATATTCAAAGTCTATGTCAATACCACGGACAGCAAAGGAAATCTCGTGGAGAGTGCTCTTTATTCCCAATATCCCGGCAATACAAGCACCGATCGTATAGACCTGTTCTCGGAAAATGCAGGCAATTCCCTCATTCCCGGAGAAAGCGAAGTTACCAGATTCCCCTATACACCACCGAGTAACGGCGGTTGGGGTAAAGACTGGTTCAATGCCACATATCAGAGAATGACCTTCGTCTTCAAACCTTTTTCATCATACAGGATACATGTGGAAGCATTCGATAAAAAAATGGCAAAATGCGAGTACAGCGGCCCGTTCTCCTCGGAATATCAAGAGCCGCCGCTGATAGAGAATCCGGTGGTGCCTCTCGGTCTTTCCCTTATTATCGCAGCAGGAAGCGGGACGGGACTTTATGTCCACAGAAGACACAGCAACAAGATGGCAAAACTCGTGGAAGAAAGGATGAGGGGTTGAAAATGGAGAGGCATTGTCCGGTGTGCGGTGAGCCGATTTTCGATGATTCGCTGAAGTACTGTCCTGCATGTGGAAGTGAACTTCCCGTGGATTTCGGAGAAGAAGATGCATCTCTTGATATGAATGAAGCATCTGAAGAAGAAAAAATTAGAGAGATTGAGCCAGAAGACGAGGAAGAACTGAAACTCGAGGAAGAAGTTTCGGAAGAAGGGGGCATTTCTCCCTATGAGATGCCGGAAGAGGGAAAGGCGACGAGGTTTAGAGAAGAAACTTTTGCAGAGGAAAGCGAAGAAACAGGTGGCTCTGAAAAACTTGTCGCGATATCCGGTATGGAAGAAAGCGAAATTGCAGAGCCTCCGGCAGGATCTGAAACTGCCGAAAAGAGAGATGAGCTTGTAAAAGAAAAGAAGAAAGGAAAAACTGATAAGGACCGGAAGAAAAAGACTGGAAAAGGGGGAAAAAAGAGCAGGGAGCAAAAAAAAGAGAAGAGAGAAGGTGCGAATAAAACTAAGAAAAGAGGCAAAACACCCCTGAGCGAAAGAGAGAAGAGAAAAAAGAGAATAAGAGAAGAACTGGAGAAAGGTGAAGAAAAGAGGAGCATATTCCATTATTATGCGATAAATACAGCCACTCTCCTGTTCTTTTCGGTACTTGCGGTTTTCACGCTTATAGAATTCCTTCTTCTTGAGTTCAATATAACAGCTACGGCACCGAGAGTCCTCTTCAATTTCGCACCGATTCTCCGGCCTGTTGTGGGAAGAAGCGGCGCTCCCTTTCTGTTTCTTATTGCAGTGCTCGCTGGAATTGACGCGGCGCTCCACTACTGGGATACGAAAAGGAATCTCTGGCTTTCCCTCGGATTCACGGGGATTATGATGCTCGGACTCCTCATGGCTCTTCTGACCATGCACACAACGGCAGAGGACATACTGAGTGTGACTCTGGCCCTTGGATTTGTCGGTCTGGTATTCCTTGTGGATTACATATCAATATTGAGGTATCCCAAGGTTCTCGAAGACCCGGGCAGGGCGAATCTCGAGGAATATCTGCTGAAAGATGAAGAAATTCAGGCCCTTCTTGAAGAGGAAGAGGAAAAGCTGTCTCTGAAAGACCAGCAGATAGAGGAACTGCAGCAGCAGATAGACATGATGAGCGAGCAGATAGCGGAGGAAGAGGAAAAGCTCAGGATGAAGGACGAGGAGCTGGCACAGATACAGTCCGAGATACAGATGAAGGAGCAGGAACTTCTGGCAGAGGAAGAGGAAATACAGATGAAGGAGCAGGAACTGAGCAGTGTGATAGAGCAGGAGCTCAAGAAGAGAATGGAAGACCAGATGATGGAAGAGGAAGAAAGGCTGAGGATGAAGGAAGAAGAGCTCATAAGGGCAAGAAACGAGCTGGACATTCAGAGGAAACTGCACGAGGAAGCCAGAGAAAAGTTAAGGATGAAGGAGCAGGAACTGGGAACATTGAAATCAGAGCTGGAGAAGCAGATAAGGGAGAGGCTTGAAGAGGAGGAGATGCTGAAGATGAAGGAGGCCGCTACAAGGATGAAGGAGCAGGAGAAGCAGAAAAGGGTACTGTTTCCGTTCACGGCCATGGTGGGCCAGGAGGATATGAAAAAAGCGCTCATCCTCAACGCGATATACCCTGAAATAGGCGGCGTCCTCATAAGAGGTCAGAAGGGTACGGGAAAATCGGTGTCCGTAAGGGGTCTGGCTGAGGTTCTGCCTGATATAGAGGTGACCGGATGCAGGTTCAACTGCGACCCTAACGATATAGAGAATCTCTGCCCCGAATGCAGAGCGAAATATGAGAAGGGCACACTGGAATCGTTCAAAAGACCGGTCAAAGTCGTGGATTTGCCTCTCAATATCACGGAAGACAGGCTTCTGGGAAGCATAGATATCGAGAAGATACTCAAGGAAGGTGTGCGCTCCTTCGAACCCGGTTTGCTGGCCGAGGCACACAGGGGAATACTCTATGTGGATGAGATTAATCTTCTGGACGATTACATCGTCGACCTGCTTCTGGATGCCGCATCATCCGGCAGGGTTGTCATAGAGCGCGAGGGAATAAGTTTCACTCATCCGGCAAGATTCATCATAGTCGGAAGTATGAACCCGGAAGAGGGTGAACTGAGACCCCAGCTTCTGGACAGACTGGCACTTGAGGTGGGTGTGGTCGGCATAAAGGATGTGGAAGAGAGAATGGAAATAGTCAGAAGAAGGAAGCAGTTCACAGAGAACCCACAGCTTTTCAGGGAGAAATACGAGGGGAAACAGGAAGAAATGAGAAGAAAGATCACGGAAGCTCGGGAAAAACTGGACTCCGTATCCACACCCCCGAACATACTGGATATCATAGGAAAGCTCTGTGTTGAGTTTGAGGTGGACGGCCACAGGGCGGACATCATTATCGAAAGAGCCGCGAGAGCAAACGCCGCTTTCGAAGGCAGAAAAGAAGTAACCATTGAAGATGTCATCGCTGCCGCCACATACGCACTTCCGCACAGGGCAAGGAAAAGAGGGGAGGACTTCAGCAGGGAAGTGGTTGAGAAGGCCATAAGGAGGCTGGAGAAGGAGGTGGGCTGATTCCCGAAGAGATATTCCTTTCGTTCAAAGGGAAAGAAGAGAGAGGTACGCCGCCGTTCCCGCTCGTGGCCATGATAAATCAGGAAAAATTGAAGAGAGCGCTGATTTTGAATGTCATAAACCCCGAGATAGGTGGTGTTCTGATAAGAGGAAGAAAAGGCGTCGGAAAATCGGCTGCGGTGGAAGGTCTGACGGACATACTTCCTGAAATCGAGGTTGTTAAAGGTTGCAGGTACAACTGCGACCCGAACGACCCCGAGCATTTCTGTCCCGAATGCAGGGAAAAACAGGAAAAAGGAACCATCGAGAGGGTAAAAAAAAGGATGGAAGTGGTAAAACTCCCTCTGAACATCACAGAAGACCGACTGATAGGCAGTATAGATATCGAAAAAGCGCTCACCGAAGGTACCAAAGCGTTCGAACCCGGACTGCTGGCCAAGGCCCACAGGAACATACTCTATGTCGACCAGATAAACCTTCTTGAGGACAATGTGGTTGACCTTCTGCTGGATGCCGCGGCGATGGGAATGGTCGCCGTGGAAAGAGAGGGAATAAGCGTAAGCTACCAGTCTCATTTCATATTCATAGGAACCATGAACCCGGAAGAAGGGGAACTGAGGCCGCAGCTTCTTGACAGACTGGCCTTACAGGTCGAGGTGGAGACGATAAGGGATGTCGAGAAGAGGGTCGAGATAATGAAAAGGATGAATGCGTTCTCCGAGAACCCTCTGGCGTTCAAATCGCAGTTCAGGGGTGCCGAAGATACGGTGAGTAAAAAAATAAGAGAGGCCAGAAAACTGCTGCCTGAAGTGGAGACGCCTGAAAACATACTGTACATCATAACGAAACTCGGTATAGATTTCAACCTAGACGGGCACAGAGGGGACATAATAATGGAGAGAACCGCACAGACTAACGCAGCTTTCGAAGGCAGAAAAGAGGTTGCGGTTGAGGATGTGATTCTCGCCGCCGAGATGGCTCTTCCCCACAGGATGCGAAAACAGCCCTTCGAAGAGGAGAAATTCAGCTCGGAGATGCTGAAAAAACTCGTTGACAGCTACTCCTGATTTTGTGTGCTTTCGTTTTACACTTTTTCTCTGTTAGCGGGTCTCAGCACTCATAGGGTTCATCACCGCTCAGCCCTCTTCGTATCATCATCGACCCATTTCGGGGGATTGCTTAGCCGCAGATAAACTTTGTCCGGCAGGGGCTCGGTTACCACATAGCCCTGAAATTCGAGCCTTTTTATCAGCAATTCCGCTCTTTTATAGGAAATCCTCAGGATTTTTGCCAGCTCTCCCAATGTTATGGGATAGTTCTCGGCTATTGTATCGACCGCCCTGCGCTCCATGCCCTTCATATCTCTTCCTTCGAAAGCCTTGTGATGTGCTCCACTGACCTTCTGTAGTTCTCCATGGAAACTTTCACATGGGATTCCACAAGGCTCCATGCCCTGACGAAGTCCCCGTACTTCATGCGATAGCCTTTCTTCGGCCCCTGCCCCTCCATATTTTTTGTTGATTCCTCTATTAAGCCCATGTTCTTCAGTTTCTTGATATACCTGTAAACAGTGGGTTTCGAGGTCTTTATTTCATGTGCAATATCATCGGCGCTCCACACATTCTCCGGCCTTTTAAGGAAGCATTCCCTGAATATCCTGAATCCGACGGTCTCCTCTCTTTCCTGTGCCAGATAACCGATTTGCTCGAGAAATTTCTTAACCGCCACATCGAGGTCATGTTCGGCCTCCAGAGGCATGTCTCCGACAACTCTTATTTCGAAGGTCATGGTGATGGATTAAACAAAAGTATTTAATGTTTATCTCAAACGCGGCTCCGGGGCAAAATTCCTCTTTACTCCTTAGGATTATAACATAGACCCGCTTGCCTGTGTATCTCTTCGGAGCATCGATCTTTCCGCTTGTTCCGAAGGGAATTGCTCTTTTTCGTAGAGTATCTCTGCGTTCTCACTGAGTGTCAGGGTTCCGTGTTCCACTTCGATTTTTATAAGACAAAGTTGTGTTCGGATGGAAGATAAGGCAGAGAAGGGAAGACAGAAGGGAGAGGATGTGTTTGCCATCGGCGTGCTTCACAATATTTTCAGTGTGAGGGGTGTAAGATAATTTTGTCCCAAAGCCGTTTCAATGGAAAAGTTTTTTAGAGTGGTCCAAAAGGAAGGCACGTGAAATGCTTCAAGTGCGGTAAGAACGAGGCGGTTCAGGACGGCTTATGCAGAGAGTGCTACCTTGCGACTCACGACCTCGTGAAAGTGCCGGATTATATAGACCTCTACGTATGTTCCCACTGCGGTGCGATATCCTCGGATGGGAAGAGATGGACGGACTACGAAGACTTTAACGAAGGTTTGGAAGAGAGCGCGGCATCCAGAATCTCTGTTTCCAGAGGCACGGTCATCACAGAAGAAGAAAGCTCCGTAATCGAAAAGGACCCGCACACCTATGTTCTAAAAGGGCATCTGTCATTGAAAACAGGCCCTATTTTCAGCGAGAAAGATTTTCAATCAACCATAAGAATCAAAACTTCGACATGCCCGCGATGCACCCGACTTCACGGCGGCTATTACGAGGCGATAATCCAGATTCGCGCATCCGACAGGGCTATGAGCGAAGAGGAAAAAACAGAGTACGAAGACATCGTATCCAGCAGAATAGAGGAGATGAAGAATATCTCCAGAGATATATTCATAACGCAGGAAGAGGAGGTTCACGGCGGGATAGACATCTATGTCAGCAAGTCCCGAGCTGCGAAGAGCACGGCCAGATATCTTGCGGAAGAGGTGGCCGGAAGACTGACGGAATCAAAGAAACTCGCCGGAAGAAAGGAAGGTGAGGATTTCTACAGATTCACATATCTGGTGCGCCTGCCTGAGTACAGGAAAGGGGATTTCGTGGAATATCTCGGTAAGTATTACAGGGTTCTCGGCGTTACCGGAAGCACATGGAAACTCTTATCCATGGAAAAGGGAAACGAGATAAAGGTCAGGGGAAGAGATGCGGAAAAATTCAAACTCTCCGCAAAAAAAGAGGACTCGGAAGAATGGATAGTGGTGTCCGCGGGAAACGGGGAGATACAGGCGCTCGACCCATATACTTATCGGACTATTACCCTGAGATGTGCCGACAAACCCGGCGAAAAAGTGAAAGTAATAAGACTTGGAGATGAGCTCTATGCCCTACCCGATGACTAAAAGCTCTATCCTGTCTCCTTGCGCAATGTGATTTTCAAGACTTGCCTCTATGCCCGCGTCCTCAATCTCCGATTTTATCCATAGAAAATCATCCTTACTCCCGCCATTCATTATTAGAATCGCTCTTTTCTCCGGTTTCAGCCATGGCGAGGAAAAGGCATCCTTCAAGGCCTTTTCCGCCCTGTTCATTCCTTCTCCTTCTCCGATGCCCGCCCCCACCGTTCCTTTGAGAGCATTGATTACCGCATATCTGTCTTCAAAACTTCTGTCCAACCCTATGATGCACTCAGCAAATATTCTGTTTATCGCCCTGAAGGCACCTGAAACCGTGGCGTTCGGCGCTATCTTCATAATCCCGTCGTTCTCCAGTACCAGAATCCAAGGAGAGCTTTTCTTCAGCATATACAGCCCTTTCTCAGCCTGTTTTCTTCTCTTCTCACCTTCCATGGAAAATGGCAGGGCGACAAATGGTATGAGGTTCCCGGATAGTCTTGATAGCATCACAGGTACGGCCGTTCCGTAGAAACCGCCCATTCCGGACACAGAGAACACCACATCATGTTCTTCCAGAACCTCTATGGCTGCTTTCTCGCTCTGCATCCTGCGTCTTTTTACATTCGGGTCAGTGGAAACAGCGGCGATTATCTCGGATTTCCGTGCGAATATGCTCCTGTACCTCGTATCTTTAACCGAGTTTATCAGATACAGAGGAATGCCTGCATCGGGCAGCATGGACAGCACATTCCTTCCTGCGCCTCCGGAGCCGATGACCGCAGAGTTCAACACGGGAGAACATTGGCAGCATGGATATATGCTTTTTCTCTGTTTTTGGGAAGGGGTGAAAAATTCTGCGGGCCCGCCCGGACATGGGCTCATTCACTCCGTTCATAAAGTCCTGCTCCCAAAATACTTTGTATTTTGCTCGTTTGAACAAATCCAGTCGGGCAATCATCCCAGAAAATATGCGAACGAGCAGGCTTGCCCGATTTTCTTTCTCATCTTCGGGCTTCCTTCGGAAGTCCTCTGCTCGGAGGCGTAACTACTCGCATGGTGTCTTTCTTTGTAAAGATTGCGTTTAGTGGGCTGTAAGCCCGCTCTTCCTTTTACCGGTTTTTCCGAAGCCCGAAGGGCTGGTGGGGCATAAGCCTCCCGATGGAAGGCGATGCCTCGCCTATCGGCTCGGAAAACCCGCTTTGGAGGGCAAGCCAGCGCAGTAAGCATC
>WALJ01000106.1 GCA_015522885.1 Thermoplasmata archaeon | reverse complement strand
GGCGCTCTCCGTCGTTTCTCCGTACTCCACGAATCCGCCGGGAAGGGCCCACCTGCCTTTGAAAGGCTCTCTACCGCGCCTTATCAGGAGTATCTCTTCGTTTTCTATGAGAACGCCGTCAACCGTAAGAGCGGGATTTCTGTGCATTCCATCACTTCAGCATGGGTGTCCATATTCCCTTTTTCTTCGCCCATTCCCTCGCTCTTTCGTATCCCGCATCCGCATGTCTCACTACGCCGCTTGCAGGGTCATTGTTCAGTACCCTCAGGAGCTTCTGCTCCGCAAGGTCAGTACCGTCCGCAACGGTGACCATTCCGGCGTGTATGCTGTACCCGATGCCGACCCCTCCGCCGTGGTGCACGCTGACCCATGTCGCACCGCTCGATGTGTTGAGGAGCGCATTGAGTATCGGCCAGTCGGCTATCGCATCGCTCCCGTCCTTCATGGCCTCTGTTTCCCGATAGGGTGAGGCTACGCTTCCGGTATCGTGATGATCTCTTCCTATGACTATGGGGGCATCCACCACACCCTCTCTCACAAGGTCATTGAACGCCTTTCCCGCCTTTGCCCTCTCCCCGAAGTTAAGCCAGAGTATCCTTGCTGGCAGTCCCTGGAACTTGACCCGCTCCTCAGCTTTGTCGAGCCACTGTATCACATGCTTGTTGTCCGGGAAGAGCTTTCGTATGGCCTTATCCGTTTCCATGATGTCATCAGGATTTCCCGAAAGAGCGGCCCACCTGAACGGCCCGCTTCCTATGGAAAAGAACGGTCTTATGTATGCCGGAACATAGCCCTGAATATCGAAAGCATTGCCGACTCCCGCTTCCTTCGCCTGAGCTCGTATGTTGTTGCCGTAGTCGAAGACCTTGGCATCATGTTCCTTGAACCATATCATCGCCGGCACGTGTCTTCTCAGAGACGCTCTCACCTCTTCGAGATATTTTTCGGGATTCTTTTCTCTCAGTTCTGCCGCTTCTTCAAACGTATAGCCCGCCGGAATGTATCCGTTCAGCGGGTCATGGGCTGCGGTCTGGTCCGTGACCACATCAGGCACTATCCCTCTTTTCACAAGTTCCGGATAAACATCCGCCGCATTGGCCCAGAGACCTATGCTCAGCGGTTTTCCTTCCTTTAAGGCATCATCCTTCATTTTCAGGGCTTCATCGAGGCTGTCCGTCCATGTATCCAGATACTTTCCTTTGAGCCTGCGCTCTATTGCCCACCTGTTTATCTCCACTATGATTCCCACACCGTTGTTCATGGTTATCGCAAGGGGCTGAGCACCGCCCATCTCTCCAAGACCGGAACTGAGGACCCATTTTCCTCTTAAATCATGCTGTCCGAACTCTATCTGAGCCAGAGCACCCAGGGTCTCATAGGTTCCCTGAAGTATGCCCTGCGTACCGATGTATATCCAGCTTCCGGCGGTCATCTGGCCGTACATTATCAGACCTCTTTCCTCAAGCTCCCTGAAGTACTCCCAGTTCGCCCATTTGGGCACGAGCATGGAATTGACTATCAGAACGCGAGGGGCCCATTCATGGGTCTTGAATACCGCTACGGGCTTTCCGCTCTGGACAAGCAGGGTCTCGTTCGTATCCATCTCCTTCAGGGTATCGACTATCGCATGAAAGGCATCCCAGTTCCTCGCAGCCTTACCTGTTCCGCCGTAGACTATCAGATGCGCGGGGTCCTTTGCGACCTCCGGGTCAAGGTTGTTCATCAGCATCCTCATGGGCGCCTCGGTCTGCCAGCTTTTGCAGCTCAGCTTATTTCCTCTCGGTGCTCTTATCTCAGGCATGTTATCACGAACCGAAATTAGGAAGGGATTAAATGTTTTTGTCTGTCTTTGCTCTGCACCATGATGATATGGATATTTTTCCTTTGCATAGAAAAAGTAGGTCAAAAGATAGGTATGTACGAGCACATCGGAAGAGAGATAAAAATATTAAGTGGTTTGGACACTCAGAGTGTCCTCAGCATTTCGGCCACGAATTCCCTTGTTTCCGCATCATCCGGTATTGTCAGGGATTTCTTGTACTTCTTCGTTCCGTCCTGTGCGTAGTACCCTCTTGTTATCGACAGAAACTCGTTTGAATTCCCGTCTTCGCCAGTGGCCTTCTTTCTTGCTATCTCTATAAAGTTGTTTCTTCCGAAGTCCTTTATCTCGGCTTTTATTGTCTCGAACGAGACCTTCTGTTTTTCGTTTTCGGTCATTTTATTACCTCTTTTGTGTTTTTTGTTTTTTCAGAGAGACCCGGGCATGTGTCCGGGCATCTCTTTTCTTTCGCCTTTTTTTCGGAGGCAAGCCTACCATCTCTCTATATATTATAAGTATTACTGTTACATATAACAGAGGTAACATCCGACGATAAGTGCGAGATGAGTGGCCATCGATAATAAACTACTTATACTCTGTCAGTCATCATATAAAAAAGAGGTGTACTTTGAGCCCCGAGAAAAAGGTAAGATGCCCATTCTGCGGGAAAGAAATCGATGCAGATGCGCTCCGGTGCCCGAAATGCGGGAACAGATGGGACGATGCCGAGGAGAGAGAGGCAATAAGAGCCCTCCTGAAAATGCCGGGAATGGACGAAAAAAGGACCAGAAAACTCTATGAAGCGGGTTTTAAAAAGATGAAGGACATAGAGGATGCGGATATCGAGGAACTTCTCAAGAAGGCTAAAATCCCCCTGAAAATTGCAAAGGAGGTTAAAGAAAGGGTAAAAGAAAGAAAGGGGATATACATCTGCCCCAACTGCGGTGCCTTTATCAGTGCTGATGCCGAAGAATGTCCGATATGCGGAGCGATTATTGTAGGCGAGGAAGAGGAGGATACAGAAGGCGAAAAAGGAGGAGAGATACTGAACTCACTGAAAGACGACCTTCTTGTCGAAGAAGCCCCCGTGCTCTATGTCTGCGGGATATGCGGTGCATTCATCTCGGAAGATATGCAGAAATGTCCTGTCTGTGGTGCGCCGATGCCGGAGAACAGGGCTCGGCTTCCGGAAAGAACAGATGACACTCTGCTGGAAGATGAAACGAAAAACCTCGAAACCGTAGAGAAATTCTTCGGTATCGGGGATATCT
>WALJ01000105.1 GCA_015522885.1 Thermoplasmata archaeon | reverse complement strand
CGTATCCGGCGGCTCTGCCGGTGCATCCTATTCCGGAGACCATAACAGTCTTCTTAGGGTCCAGCCCCACATTTTTCATAGCCCTGAGATATGCCCCCAGAACGGTTCCTATCCCGCAGCCCGGGCACCACACATGCGGCAGTCTCTCGGTTCTGAGGTATTCATCGAGAGGATGAGTGTTCACATCTATGATGCTCATTTGAGTGCCTCCTTTATTCCTTTCAGTATCTCCTCGGGTCTGTGAGGCTCTCCCCCCATCTTTCCTACAAATACGGCATCTCTTCTTATTGCCCTCTCGACCTCCACCAGTGCCTGACCGTTGTTTACCTCCGCAACAACGAAGTGCGGGATGTCTTCTGCAAGCTTTCTGAGCTTTTTCGTCGGGAAAGGCCAAATAACCTTCAGTCTGAGCAATCCGGCCTTTATCCCCTTTTCTCTGGCCATGATTATGGCCCTTCTTGCAGACCTTGCGGTTATTCCGTATGCAATCACAAGTACTTCGACATCTTCGGTCATGAATTCCTCATAGTCGATGATGTCGTCCGCATGCACTCTTATCTTTTCATTCAGCCTTCTTACGAGATTTTCCTGAGCCTCTGCGGTTATCACCGGATATCCTCTTTCATCATGGGTCAGGCCCGTAACATGGATGCCAAAGCCCTCTCCGACAGGCGGCATCGGAGGTATGAGGTCTTCATCCGGCTCGTAGATAGGTCGCTTCTTATCGGTGCTTATCTTTCTGTTGACTATCTCTATCTCTTTCTTGGGAGGAATCTCCACTCTCTCAAACAGGTGTCCCACGGATTCGTCCATGAGAACAACCACCGGCTGCCTGTACTTTTCCGCAAGATTGAATGCCTTAATCATAAAATCAAAGCATTCCTGAGGCGATTCCGGGGATAGAGCTATGACCTCATAGGGGCCGTGCGAGCCCCATCTGGCCTGCATAATGTCTCCCTGACCCAAAAGTGTCGGAAGGCCCGTGGAAGGTCCTCCTCTCTGTACATTAACTATCACCGTGGGGGTTTCTGTCATTATTCCCAATCCATAATTTTCCATCATGAGGCTGAATCCGGGACCGGATGTTGCGGTCATGCTCTTTCTTCCGCCCCATGAAGCACCCAAAATAGCAGCCATGGACCCCAGCTCATCTTCCATCTGTATGAATATTCCTTTCACCTCCGGCAGTCTCCTTGACATCCTTTCCGCAAGTTCGCTGGAAGGTGTTATGGGATATCCGCCGAAGAATGTGCATCCAGCGGCCAGAGCACCTTCGGCAGCAGCCACATCACCGCTCAAAAAATGACGGCCCTCAAGAACATCTTTGCTCACTTTATTCCTCCTTATTATCTATTTTCCGTACGGAGATGTCGGCTGAACTCTCGTTCATCCTTAAACCTCCTCCTTCTCTTTAACAAAAATTGCAAATTCCGGACATATTCTCTCGCAGAAACCACAGTTTATGCAGACTTTCAGCGGCTCCTCTTCGACAAGTTCCGGCGGATGATATCCCTTTTTATTGAACTTCTCAGACATCACCAGTACCTTTTTCGGACAGAATTCTATACACAATCCGCAGCCTTTACATCTATCTTCCACAAGGTAAACTGTTCCGCGCGGGATGCTGGCATCGCTTTCTTTGAGCAGTTTCTCAATTCTGCTTTCAGTTGCCATTTTTATGCCTTCTGTGGGGGGAGGAGCATCTGTTATTTAATAGTATCTCATCATTTGTGTTCGAATTTCAAAATGCTTCATATAAATAGGGATATTGAAATCTGCCAAAACATTAATAATCGTGCCGCATTCTCTTTCCATGCTTCGAATCAAAAACCTTGCCAGCGGCAGTTCCGGAAATTCCACGCTACTCAGGACAGAAGAGAGCGCAGTACTGATAGATGCGGGGCTGAGCGCTCTCCAGATACGGAGGAGGGTCGAGGACTCGGGGCTTGAGATAGAGGACATAGATGCGATATTAATATCTCATGAGCACATAGACCACATAAGAGGAATAAAGAGGCTGTCCGAAAGATACGGAATAAAGGTCTATGCTAACGAAGGCACATGGCGGGGAATAAAGGAGAATATTGAGAACAGAGGCCTTCTAGAGTATAAGATGAAATTCGGGGACCTGCGGGTCGAGAGCTTTCCGGTACCTCATGATGCGAACGATCCCGTCGGATTTAAGATAGCGCACGAGGGCAACAAAGCGGTCATAGTAACCGATATAGGGCACCCTACATCCTATCTTCTGGATGCGCTCCGCGATTCATTGGTAACCATCATCGAATCGAACCACGATATGGAGATGCTGAAGAACGGGCCTTATCCGTACTATCTGAAACAGAGAATTCTCGGTCCCGAGGGACATCTTTCCAATGATGACTGCGGAAAGGTTCTCGCAGAGGTGATTAACGAGGATACGGTAGCGGTGATGCTGGCCCATCTGAGTGAGAAGAACAACACACCGGAACTTGCAAAAAGGACAGTGAAAAGGCATATCGGCGATGATTCGAGGATAATGCTGACGGGAAGAGAGGCCGGGCCTGAAATCAGGATTTAGTTCTCAATTTTCTGAAAATAAATGCTGATGAGATGATAGCAACGGCAAGAAAAGGAAGTCCTATATCGCCTGTACTGTTTTCACTATTATTTTCGGATACTTCTATCACGGAAAATGCAGTTCCCGGAATTATTGTATCTATGCCCAGATAGGTTGTATTCATACCATAATTATAATAGGGCATATCGCTTTCTTCAGGACTCTTTGTGGCATATCCCCATTCTTCATCCGAAAAGAATTTTACGGACTTCATTATAAAGGTTCTCTCACCATCTGCGGTAGGATAGTCGAAACTCAGAGAGAATCTGATATTATAGGTACCTGCAGGAGTTTTCTTTTGGGTCTCGATTTCCATGGAAATGCCCCTGTTTTCAGTAGGGTTCAGGGATTCGAAATGGTATGTAAGCGATGTGGAACCAGCGGAGACAAATACAGGAGGAGCGGAAAAGTTCCGGTCTATTTTCTGTTCCATTGTATGGTCTGGGTTGGCAGTATCCGGAAAGAAAGAGCATATTTCCACGAAAAGTGTGATATTGTAGATAGTATGGTTATAGGGATTTTTCAGGATAAAGTTAACAAAACCATTTTCTCCCCGCTCAATATTAGAAATATCAAAATCTGAAAGCAGAGCATTGGTCCGCTCCGGGGAGGTGACATACTCATAAATCTCATCACCAGATACCGGTATGAGTAGGATCGATGTAGAGAGAGCAAGCATAAACGCCATCATGATTTTCATGGAACTGTAACAGATAGGGTATATAAATTATTTCGCTTGTCTCTGATTTCGCCGCAAAGTATTTTTCACACGTCGGATTTCGAGGTAACATGACGATAGTCGTGGCAAGCGGAAAAGGCGGAACAGGGAAAACAACGGTGGCGACGAACATGGCCATTGTTGCGGGGAGCGTTCAGCTGATAGATCTGGATGTCGAGGAGCCGAACGATGCGCTCTTCATGAAACCGGAGTACACGGGCGAGAAGGAGGTAAACATGCTCGTACCTGTTGTAAATCAGGAGAAATGCACCAACTGCGGTATATGTGCTCAGGTCTGCGAGTTCAATGCCATAGCTGTTTTAGGCAAGAAAACCATGACATTCCACGAGCTCTGCCACGGCTGCGGGCTCTGCACCTATGCATGCCCAGAGAAAGCCATAAGCGAGGTGCCTCATCCACTAGGCATGATAAGGTTCGGAAGGACCGGAGGCATCGATTTCGTGGAAGGCATACTCAACCTCGGAGAGCCGATGGCAACCCCATTAATAAGAGAAACGAAGAAGGAAGCGAAAGGAGAACTCACGATAATGGACGCACCTCCCGGAACGTCCTGCCCCGTGATAGAAGCCATACACGCCGCCGATTTCTGCATTCTCGTAACGGAACCCACGCCGTTCGGCCTGTGGGACCTGAAGCTCGCCGTGGGAGTTGCCAAAGACCTTAAAGTTCCTCTCGGTGTGATAATAAACCGCCACGGAATAGGTGATGACGGTGTGGAGCGCTACTGCGAGGAAGAGGACATAGAGATTCTGGCCAAGATACCCATGGACAGGAGGATTGCAGAGGCATATTCAAAGGGAATTCCGATGGTTGAAGCGCTCCCGGAGATGAAATCTCTATTTCGGGGCATTCTCGAGAGGATAAAGAAAATCGTGGGCAATGGAGGAAATGGGAAGGAAGCGATTGAGGAGAGCGCCTAATCTCTTTCAGTGTGGATACGCTGCTATATGAAGCTAGGATTTTCAAAAGATTTATAAAGAGGAAAGACATTGCCGCTGTAAGTGGTATAATGGCTTCCAAGACAGGTGATGATTGGTTCGAGGCGCTTGACGCTGAACTTGAGAAGAAAACCGAGCAGATTGTAAATGATGTGACCCAGAGCGATAAAAAGAGAGAGGACACGACAATGGGGCTTCTCGGTGATATGTGGAGAATATGGTTGAGATTCAACAGGATAAATGTCCCGTTGAGAATCGAGCCGGATGCATACAGCTTCGCCAAGTTCAAGACATATCCCAACGACTGGGAGCTCAAGAGCCTCGATGAGTTTGATTACGGTTCTCTGAATGCGATATCTCTCATAGATGTTTCTCCCACACAGAGCAGGACAGGAGACGCCCTCAAGATAGTGTATTATGACAAAGACGGAGAATCCTATGTAAAGATAATATTCGAGTTCTGTGAGGGAGAGCACTATTACAAATATGCAGGCTGGAAGAGGATATTCGTCCAGTATATACTCTATGAGGCACCGGTGAAGAAGGCAAAGCTCGATGACATCCACAAGATAATGGGAGATGTCATAAAAGCGTGGTACGAATCTCACCTGAGGAAGAACAGGGAGATTATCCTGGACCATATAAGGTCGAAGTACGTGAAAGGGGAAGAGTTTCCCCAGTAAACTCCCTTTTTAAGGGGCGGTCTTTTGGATAAGGAATTGAAGAAAGAAGCGCTAGAGTGGACTAAAGAGATTATTTTTGCGGCCCTGATAATTTCTATCATAATGGGCTCCCTTTATGCATATACCGGAAGATGGCCCCCTCTTGTTGTTGTGGAATCGGGGAGTATGCAACACAGCGACGACACCAGTTACATAGGGGTGATAGACACGGGAGACATAGTGCTGGCCAAGCAGTCCTCTTTTTCGGACATAACGACATATGCGAAGGGAAGAGGTACTGGATACAGCACATACGGAGATTACGGCGATGTTATAATCTATCGAAGGTACGGGCAGGACAGCACCCCTATAATACATCGGGCGATACTCTATTTAAAATGGAATAAAGTCAATCACTCTTTCGACGCTCCGGACCTGAAATATCTTGAAGAAGGAAAGGACTATGTGGTGAACGGTGGAGACGGGTGGCACAATATAACAGGCACAATAACAATATTTGATTATGGATATGCGCATAGGAACTTGGCCATAAACATAGCTTCTCTCATCTCCCGCCCGAATGCCAGACACGACGGATATATAACAGGTGGAGACCACAACATCGCAAGGAATTTCGGTATAGACCAGCCGAGAATATGTGCCGAACCGGTAAGGTATGAGTGGGTTGTTGGAAAGGCCGAGGGGGAGCTTCCGTGGTTTGGTATAATAAAACTCCTGTTCAGCGGTACTCTGGATGCGCATCCGGCACCTGCGAACAGCTGGATCATGCTCTTCGTTTCTATCGTTGTTATAATCGTGCTCCCCTTAGGTATTGAAAAGCTCTGGGATATGAAGAAATCAAAAAAGGAAGAGGGCGGTAACGAGGAAAAAGAAATCTCAGATTCAAACCTCCCGTATCCTTCGGAAAGCACAGATATGCCCGAAGACATGGATGCAGCTCAAGAAGAGACGGAATATCCCGAGAATACCACTGAAACAGAGCCCGAAGAAGAGCAGGTGTTCTAATCCAGCCCTTCCCTAATTGTTCCATCGGGGAGCATCTTATGGGATGATATTCTCATTTTTCTTCCATTTGGTATTGCCAATTTTATGTGCTGTTATAATGAGCAGTTTGTCTATGATTATCTTTTCAGGAATGCTGCCTCAAGTTTATCAGGGAACTGCTGCAACAATTCAGAGTATTTCCTCGCCCATTTCAGTATCGTCCATCTCGAAACCTTGATTTCGTGATGCTGCCACATATGTTTCTGCACTTTGCTGAGTGATAAACCGTCCATGTAGAGAGAAACGGCTTCGACTATCACCTCTTTTGGAAACCTCATCCTGAGAAAACCGTCATCTGGTGTGAATCTGTGACCGCATTCGTTGCATTTCCTCAGCCTCTTCTTCCCTGATTTATTATGCCTGTAGCCTGCCCAAACAGTATTTTCGCTTCCGCATTTCGGACATCTGTATGTTTCACTCATAATTCTCACTCATCCATAAACGAAGGAGATATTTAAATCTATCTCTTTTAGTTGACAATAGCCTCTATCTGTAAGATTTTTACAGCTCGCAGTTTGCTACGATTTGATCCTTCATTTCTTCACTACCTCACACCACATCTCTTTATAATATGTTCTTGATGAGAATATCTTACTCAAAAGATAAACTATACCCGGCGGTATCTTGCTATTCCACATTCCAATACCGACAGTCGCATCGATTTTTCCTGCATCTCTATATGATGTTATCTTCCCACCTGCCAGATCAACCAGTCTATATATCTCTTCTTTTGAGAATCCGCAGTGTTTATGCGTTTTATCCAGCTGATGGTACTCAACCACACCCCCACTATACTTCCACATCTCTTCATTTCTCTTTGGAACGTAGATAAGCACGTTCTTTTTTGCTGCATTTAATGCTTTTTTCAATATTATCAGTGGGTTATCAACATGTTCCAAAATATTATAAAGAAGTACTGTATCAACATCCGGAAAATCAAGATCCTGTGCATCTCCTATTGTCAATGTAACTTCCTCCGGATATTTATACCGACTATATTTTTTGAAATCAATGCCATAGTACTTTCCCTTCCATCCTTTTTTTATCAAATATCTGTACATCTGACAGGTAGCACAGCCCACATCAAGAATGTCTCCTTTTTGGTACTTATAGTCAGAGACATAACCTTCTAAACTAATGAAGTCTCTGAATAGCGGTCGCCGACCGGAGGAAAGCTGTCTATCAAAGATATAAGTTGACAAAGTCAGGTCGGAGACCATATGGCTAAAATCGAACCTATTGCAGGGGCCTATCCTATTTCGGCTCCCTCCCCGGCCGGGATCTCAAT
>WALJ01000104.1 GCA_015522885.1 Thermoplasmata archaeon | reverse complement strand
GCTCGTGGAACCCGGGTGGAAGAAAGAGGAGATATTAGAACGCCTTGTATCCGTCGGATATCGCTGCTCTGCCGATGTGCTGGACCTCCCGCTGGCTCTCGAAGATAGAAAGCTCAGACTGAGGTTGATATCGAAACTCATAAGACTTGCATCCGAGAACATGGAATACCTGAGCGATATATGGCACGCATACCGGGAGATGAATGGAGGAGAGCGGTACGAGATACTGAGAATGCTGGCGCATGCCGGTCTTCCCGCGGAAAAGTGCATCTCATTCGGAAGAGAGATAGGGAAGGAGGAGGGAATATCCAGATATCTCAAAGCGCTGGACAGCCCTATGAAAGAGAGGAATGCAAAAAAAGGCGGAGAAACTGGTGTTGAACCCCTCCGAATCTCGAAAGCATCACTTACTCTCGGACTCTATAACAGCTACAGGGGAAAGGCGGACGACAGTCATTACCGCAACATAGCGAGAGCCGCTGCCCTCTGCTATGCCTATGACCTGAACCTCGCTCTGATAGGGTTCCCTTTTTCCAGCCCAGAGGAATGCACGGAAAGAACCGTTTCTCGCACACGCATCGGAAAAGGCGGGAAATATCTAAAAGAACTGCACAGAGCCGGAAGACTCTCTGTTTACAGCGGCATCGACGACATCGAAGGTACCATCGTCGCCACGACATCCCATCCTGACATTGAAAAAAAGATATCGGCGAAGGATATCAGGGCAGGTACCGTTGTTCTTGTCGGCATAGGGCATTACGGTCTGGGAGATAGAATCCTTCGGAAGGTGCCGTTCCATCTGGAACTCACCGGAAAGGGAGCATCTCTGGAAACATGCACCGCCATGGGAGCGCTTGCCTGCATGCTCGCATCGATTTCATAACTGCTCTCGGATTTCTCGCTTAAAGCGACCTGTATAGTCCGGAAAAAGCCGAATGCGTATTTTAAGCGATATGACCGAAAAACTATTATAGGGGCCAGACCTCTTTTCGTTTTCGATAACACAAAGGAGGTATAACCGATGACAGACGAAAACACGGTATTCATAGGACGCAAACCTGCCATGAACTATGTGCTGGCAGTGGTAACCCAGTTTAACAGTGGGTCGAAAGAAGTAGTGGTGAAAGCAAGAGGCAGAGCTATAAGCAGGGCTGTCGATGTCGCAGAGATCGTCAGGAACAGATTCGTTCCGGAAGCAGAGGTGAAGGACATACAGATAGCCACAGAATCAATAGAAGAAGAGGGAAGGAAAGCGAACGTATCTTCCATTGAGATATATCTCCAGAAACCATAAACCCACCTTTTATTTATATTTTTTATAGTTATGGTCTCTGACTGTACTGCTCTGTCTCCCGATAACCGAAGAATGGAAATGTCCGGGTGTCATAATCCTGAAAGCCGTGTCTTATACACCCACATCTGTCATATATAAAGGAAACTCAGAGACATCAAGTTTGTAGTATCCCAAAATACTTTACAACCTCTTGTCAGAGGTTTCTGGAAACTTCGTTTCCATAACATCTTTTTCTTTCTCTGGCATGCGTAAGCTGAATCGCAAGAAAATCGGTGGATATAGTGATGAAAACTTCATCACCAGAGGCCTTTTTTCTAAAAGACCGAAATCAGAGAAATCGAGAAAGGAAGGAAAATAACGGAGATTGCGCAAATCCAAGGAATCTCCAGAGTTCGAGTAAGAAGGGTGGTTTGTTTGCAATTTATTGCAAACTGAGGTCTTCAATATTTGAAGACTATTACTTGAGATGTAAAATGAATTCGGGATACTACAATGAAGCCGACTCTGCCGAAACTCTTAAATAATGCCGAAAATTAGGCTGTGCTAACTTAATAAGCGAAGGCGAAAAGATGTCCACAATGCTGCTGTCGATGGTTCCCGAAGGAGATGAGGTCGTTATAGTATCATTCAGAGGGGGTTCAAGATTTGTTCAGAAACTTGCTGCCATGGGTTTCGTTCCCGGTACAAAAGTCAAGGTGGAAAAATCGCAGAACATGGGTCCGCTTATAGTTTCCATCAAAGGCTCCCGAATGGCAATAGGAAGGGGAATAGCAACAAAGATAGAGGTCAGGTGATTACTGGAGGGTATAGGTTTTCTCCTCGGAATATGCCATGGAGTATGCTTCATCTTCGGCAATAACTCTCAAGGTCATTTTGTGCGCTCCGAGATTCGGAATCTCCGCAACCCAGTAAGCACCGTTCCAGCTCATGTTTGCATATGTCCCGTTCTCCCATGTTCCATCCGGGAAGGAGAGATTATATTCCGCCCACACATGGAAAAGAGGAAGAGAACTGCTTATGTTTGCGCTCACATTCACCTCGCTACCCTGTGCACTGAAGTTCACATTTCTTATCGATATATGGGTAATATAATAACGGAAAATGTGGGCAAATCCCCATCCGTATCCGTCTTTATCTTCTCCAACCATAAAGCCCTCCCAGCTTCTCTGCTCGGGGGAACTGCCGGGCATCATGGGGTAAAAAATTGCCTTATAACGACCATAGGATGAGTTCACGTACCATCCATCCGGATAACAGAGCATTCCGGCACCGTCCTTCGGATTCCTGAAATAATCGGTTATACGCACGGTATACTTCTCACCTTTCAGATCATTGATCCCCCATGAGCCTATCGATGCGCCGATCGTCCTGTTATTCCCTGTCATGAAGGCAGTATGATTGTCCGGATATATTATATACACATATTCCCGTACCGGGTCTTTGCCGCGTTCCTCATAGAAGCGAGAGATAAATAGGTCGACATTTTTCATCTGCATATAGAGGATTTCCATGCGATTCGACTGAGTAAATCCCCAGATATGCTGTGTCATGCCTCTCCCCGTAACACTGCTCCTTGTTCCGTTGATATCAATCTGACCGCCGATAGATAAAGAAGGGCCGAGATATCCGTAAAATGTGCCAAAAATTCCCATATATGCACTGCCGTCGAGTCCAAAAAGAACGGGCTGCCTGATGTATTGTATCCGTAGATTGGCAGAAAAAGACCAGTCCTTCTCCACTGTCTTTATTTGAAGATGATATTTCGCATCCTTCATCATGGACTGCGGATTCTCGCGGATTAAAGAGAAGATGTCCCCATTCGATGAGTCCCATGAAAGATTCAAGGCGTTGGAAGAGGTGTTCACCCCATTAAGAGACTTGTAGTGCTTAAGAACAATGTCTTTGCTGGTGATATCCGAATACATGAGCTCCACATTATAAGATTTTACTCCATTCATATATGATATATCCCATGATATCATAAAGTAATAATTCTTATCTACGGAAGACAGGTTGAGATATATTACCCATCTTTCTTCCGGCATGCTGTGATTCCCTTCATCTCTTGGAAACTCCAGAATGCCCAATTTTTCACAGGATAGCTTCTGTACGGGCTGGGTCTGGGAATTGCTGATATAAAGATATGATGTAAGAAGGACGGCTATAATTATCAGAGCTGCCAGAGTGTATTTCATATTCTTTTTTTCACTCATGGAAAAGAGCATCGGAATGTATTATTTAAAACTAACGACACATAATATGCGATGAAGCCAAAACGCAACAAGTTATGGAGAATATTAATCAAATAAAATTATAAAAGTTTAAAGGTGTTTATTTCTTTCCCTTTTTCTCTTTTTTCTTCTCTGCCTTTGCCTCACCGGAGAAAGGCCCTATCCCCTTGGAGTAAAGGTAGTATATCGCCACGATGCCCGCAATCATAACTATTATGATTATCGCCGGGATATACTGCATCACGGGGGACGGGCCTACTGTCACCTTTATCTCCTTCTCATGGGTTATCGCTGCGTGAGATGGTTCGCT
>WALJ01000103.1 GCA_015522885.1 Thermoplasmata archaeon | reverse complement strand
CTCCATCAATTTCGAGAAAACAGGCAGCATCGCAGCCTCTGTCTTTCCCATGCCCGTGGGAGCTATCAGGAGCACATTCTTTCCCCGAAGTACCGGCCCGAAGGCGGCTTTCTGCGCCTCCGTTGCTTCCAGTATGCCGAGCTTTTCGGCAGCGCTCCGCACCTGTGGATGGAGTATCGAGGATGGCACGGAGTAAAATGGGTCTGGTTAAAGGAGTTTTGCCGGGCTGTAGAGGGGATAAGGAAAGTAGAAAAAATGGTACTTGATGGTATGATACTTTTTGGTACTATTGCTTCTGTGAAGGAAAGGAAAAAAGGAGATATGAGAACAGGGCGATGAAAAATAGAAAAGGGAAAGATTTTTAATAGGTTATTGTATGGAAGTGAGATGATGGCGGAAACAACCGGATTTCGTAATAGGTTCGAACTTGGGAATATCTTTCATAAAATAAAGAGGTCCGGCGGAAAAATAGGTGCGTATCATGATTACTGAGGCGGACACATGCAGAAAATACATACTACCAAAGCTTTATCGCTCTGGATGGTCTGATGACCAGATAAGTGAACAAAAAACATTCACAGACGGGCGAATCGTCATAATTGGAAAAGAAGTAAAAAGAAAAAGAGGGAAAAGAGCCGATTATATCTTAAAAATATCAAAAAACTTTCCCATTGCCGTAGTAGAAGCAAAGGCCACTTACAAAAAAGCAGAGGATGGATTACAGCAGGCCAAAGAGTATGCCGAAATACTCGGTCTGAAATTTGCCTATTCCAGCAACGGGCGGGAAATAATCGAGCACGATTACATCACAGGCGAGGAGAGAGAAATCAACGAGTTTCCTTCACCCGAGGAACTCTGGGAGCGCCTGAAAAAGAATGAAGGCATTCCGGAAAAGGAGGAGAAAAAGCTTCTAGCACCATATTACAATCTTCCGGGAAAAAAGGCAAGATATTATCAGGAAATTGCAATTAACCGGGCGGTTGCGGAGGTTCTTAAAGGTAAAAATAGGATTTTACTTACACTTGCGACAGGAACGGGAAAGACCTATGTAGCCTTTCAAATAATATGGAAACTGTGGGAAGCAAAATGGAACAAATCCGGAGATGGTAGGAAACCAAAGGTTCTCTACCTTGCAGACCGCTCTGTTCTTGTGGATGACCCGAAGGATAAGACCTTTGCTGTTTTTGGAGATGCAAGATACAGAATCAAAGGAGAGGCGAAAAAGAGCCGGGAGATATACTTTTCAACCTATCAGGCCATAGCCAAGGATGAAAGGCGTCCCGGCCTCTACAAAGAATATGACCCCGACTTTTTCGACCTTATTATTGTGGACGAATGCCACAGAGGGAGCGCCAAAGATGACAGCAACTGGAGGGAGATACTTGAGTATTTTTCACCTGCGGTGCAGATAGGGATGACGGCAACCCCATTAAGAAAGGACAACATCGATACATATAGTTACTTCGGAAATCCAATATATACATACAGCCTAAAACAGGGAATAGAAGATGGTTTTCTGGCACCATATACCGTGCATAGAATTGTTACCGATGTGGACGCTACTGGATGGAGACCGGAAAAAGGCCAATTAGATAAGTACGGGAGGGAAATACCGGACGGAGAATATGGTACGAAGGACTTCGAAAGAATAATCTCTCTGCGTGAAAGGACCCGAGCAGTTGCAAAGCATCTGACGGAATACATGAAGAAAACAGACCGATTCGCAAAGACCATTGTGTTCTGTGTGGACCAAGAACATGCGTCTCAGATGAGAATGGAACTGAACAATCTGAACAAAGACCTTGTGCAGAAGGACCAAAACTATGTTGTAAGAATAGTATCTGATGAAGGAGATATCGGAAAAGGGCATCTCGGAAGATTCATGGATATAGAGTCCACAAGCCCAGTCATTGTCACGACATCGAAGTTATTGACCACGGGGGTAGATATACCCACATGCAAGAACATTGTAATATTCAGGGTGATAAACTCCATGACGGAGTTCAAACAGATAATCGGCAGGGGGACACGGGTAAGGGAGGATTACGGAAAGCTTTACTTCAATATTCTGGACTACACGGGGAGCGCGACACGTCTGTTTGCAGACCCGGATTTCGACGGAGAGCCTGCCAGAATAACCGAAGAACAGATAGATGACAACGGAAAGACCGTAGAAGGAACTCATGAGATTATTTCGGAAGATGTTCCGAAAGAAGAGGAGGAAGAGGGCATTCAGGGCGAAGTTCCGGCATTATCCGACGATTCCGAAGGAGAAATAAGAAAATACTATGTCGAGGGAGGGCAGGTGGAGATAGTCGCTTCCGTGGTTTATCAGCTGGATTCCAACGGGAACCGCCTGAGACCCATGGAATATACGGATTATACGAAGAACCAAATCCGGAGCATGTATTCTTCTGCGGACGAACTAAAGGCGAAATGGAGCCATCCGGAGGAGAGAAAAATCATAAGGGATATGCTTAACGAGAGGGGGATATCGTTTGAGTATTTAGCAGAGATAACAAAACATCCCGATGCGGACCCATTTGACCTTCTGTGCCATGTGGCTTTCAACGCACCTCTGAAGACACGGAGAGAAAGGGCGGAGATGCTGAGGAAGAACAAAAAGGATTTCTTCGAGCAATACGGGCCGGTGGCCAGAGAGATATTAAACGAAATTCTGGACAAATACATAGAGTACGGACTTAAAGAACTGGATGACCCGAACATATTGAATGTACCTCCGATATCGGAGAAGGGGAATCTTATGGAAATTGCCGATGCTTTCGGCGGAACCGAGGAACTGAAAGCAGCCCTCTCCAGACTCCAGAATATGATATATGCCTGAGGTGAGAAAATGACACGGAAAAATGAAAAAGCAGAGACCACGACCCCGCAGAGGTTGGCCAGCATAATCAAGTCATGCAGAGACATCATGAGGAAGGACAAGGGACTCAGCGGAGACCTTGACCGCCTTCCGATGCTTACATGGATAATGTTCCTGAAGTTTCTGGACGACATGGAGAAAATCAGGGAGACAGAAGCCAGTGTGATGGAGGAGAGGTATGTTCCGGCGATAGAGGCCCCGTATAGATGGAGGGACTGGGGAGCAAAAGAGGACGGGATAACCGGTGGTGATCTCATCGCATTCATAAACAACGACGAGGCCCTGAGGCCGGACGGAACAAGAGGGCCGGGGCTGTTCGCATACCTCCGCTCTCTGAGGGGAGATAATGGCGGAGACCGTCGGGATGTTATTGCAACGGTATTCAGAGGAACGGTAAACAGGATGATAAACGGCTATCTTCTGAGAGATGTCATAAACAAGGTCAATACGATAAACTTCACTTCATCCGAGGAGATGCATACCTTATCTCATCTTTACGAGAGCATGTTAAAAGAGATGAGGGACGCGGCCGGAGATTCGGGGGAGTTTTACACTCCGAGGCCGGTTATTCGTTTCATCGTGGAAGTCATAGACCCGAAACTGGGGGAGACTGTTCTGGACCCCGCAGCAGGCACAGGGGGTTTTCTGGTAGAGGCGTTCGAACACCTGAAAAAGCAGTGCAAGACCACAAAAGATTATGAAATATTGCAGAGAAAATCCATCTACGGGGGAGAGGCAAAACCTCTTCCGTACCTTCTGGGAGAGATGAACCTTTTGCTTCACGGGCTGGAGTATCCACAGATTGACCCGGGCAATTCTCTCCGGTTCAGATTAAGAGAGATTGGGGATAAGGACAGAGTGGACATAATAATGACCAATCCGCCGTTCGGAGGCGAAGAAGAGGCAGGAATACTGAGCAATTTCCCGGAAGACAAAAGAACATCGGAAACTGCCCTTCTCTTTCTGCAGTTGATAATGAGGAAACTGAGGCGACCGAAAGGGGAAAAGAAAGGCGGACGGTGCGGAATGGTCGTGCCGAACGGAACATTATTCGGGGACGGGGTCTCAGCCAGAATCAAGAAGGAACTGCTGGAGGACTTCAACCTGCACACCATCGTAAGGTTGCCGAAAGGAGTGTTCGCACCCTATACGGGTATAGAAACGAACCTGCTGTTCTTTGAAAAGGGCGGGCCTACAAAGGAGATATGGTACTACGAAC
>WALJ01000102.1 GCA_015522885.1 Thermoplasmata archaeon | reverse complement strand
GTTCTGTTCCTCAATTTCTTATATACTTCTTCTTTATTCCTTCTTCCTGAGCCATGGTGCATCCCTTTCCGTGGCTTTGTTGTATATTGGAAGGGGTATAGCACCATGGCTTATATCGTCGGGAACGCTTCACGACAAGAAGTCTTTGTTTCCAAAGACTGTAAAACTATTTGTGCAACACAGCAACAATATGTCCTCTGTTGCACAATTTCCACAGAACTCCAAGGACCTCGGCTTTGTGAAACTATCTGCGCTCCGAATCTGCCTATATGCCCATGCTGACGAAGACCCAAGTCATAACGCTGAGCACTGCGGTTATCAGCAGTACCACCACGGTGTTCTTCTTCAGTATCTCGGCTTCCAGCTTTCCAGTGCCGCCTATCGTTGCAACTGCGTTGTTTATCTTACTGGGGGTTATTGCGCTCGCTATTCCTCCCGCATTCGCATGAGCCCCGTATATGGTCATGAACTGCTTATCGCTGAGGCCAACATCCTTGCTCGCCTGATGCTGTATCCCCTTGAACATCACATTGGAACCGGTCTCGGAGCCGCCTACGACCGCGCCGAAGAGGCCGAGAAGGGATGCGACGACAACATAAACAGGCCCGAGGGATGCGAGGGATGAGCCGATGGCGACATTCATGTTGAGGTCCTGGAAATTGGGGCCGGGAAGCAGCCCTATTGAGCCGTCCTCCAGAGTGCCCACAACCATTGCCGAGTACGCCATTATGAACGATATCGAGAAGAACAGGGAATATGCTATGAAGGGGCCCCATATCCTTCTTATCCAGACCTTCCCCGCATTGACAAGGTGTGCCTTTTTCACCCTGAGAATCGGGAGAGAGAGGATGTATGCGACGAAAATCCAGAAATAGACGCTTGCGAGCACATCTAGGTCCACCGAATGATGTGCGGTCGCCCATCCCAAGCTCCAACTGCCGTCTACGGATTTGAGTGCCGCTGTTACGGCAGGTATGCTTACGACGGATGCCAGAGCTATGAGGATTATCCACGGAGAGAGAGCTCTTAAAAGCGGCTCCCACTCTATCGGCTTTTCCTTTTCAAGCTCCCTGTTCTCATATTTCTGGTAGAAGTAAAGTACTATCATCGTGAAAAGCCCTGCCAGAACGCCGACTATCATTATCGGAGCCCTTACCAGCACGAGAAGGAGCGCACTGACACCTATGACGACGCCGGACAATATCGCCGGAATCCAGCCCTTTTTCAGGGATTCCTTTCCCCCTATCACCCAGAGCATGGCTATGGAAATGAGCGTCGAGATGACAGGGAGGAATATGCTTATCTTGAATGCGAAATAGTAAGGGTCTCCCAATAAAGAAGGAGTAGTAGGTGGAATTCCAGATGGAATTGTAATTGGAAGCGACAGGAGTGCGAAGGATGTGGAAGCGTTGTAGCCTATCACGGCAACGGAAACGGCCGCCGCCGGTCCGAAGCCCATTGCCATAAGCAGGGGCGGGAAAAGTGCGGGGGTAACGACACCCAGCGATGTCACGAATGTTCCGAAGCCGATGCCTATGAAAAGAGCCTGCTGCTCTTTCGTCTTTGCAACCCTCTTTATTCCGTCGGAGATTACTGAAAGAGCGCCGACCTCTTTCATGGTGAATATCATCAGCATGGTGAATAGCACTGCGATTGTTATTCCGAAAGCCTTGATTATCCCGTAAATGCTGGCTCCCAGCACGATATCCAGAGATGTCCTGAAGTATGTGGCAGCTTCGAGGGCTGCGAGAGCCCAGCCTATTATAGCCATCACCGCTCCGGAGAGCCTGAAGACTATTATTCCCACGAACACAACGATGAGCGGAAGCAGAGCCAGTCCTACCGTAAGAGCAGATGCCATGGGACTGCGGAAAATGAATGAGGATAAAAAGGTTGGGAGGGCTCGACAAAGTAGGCGGATACATCTGTCCCTTATTCTTAAATATTCTCCACACATTGAAGGCGGCATGGAACCCATCGAGTACGACCTGATAGTGATTGGCACAGGCTCGGCGATGAACATAGTTGAGCCCTTTCTTCACAGAAATCCCGGAGCTAAGGTCGCTGTTATCGATAAGGATGAGCCCGGCGGCATATGTCTCACCCGTGGTTGCATACCCACGAAGATACTCATTCACTCTGCGGATGTGGTCAGGGAAGTGGAGGATGCGAAGCGCTTCGGAGTTGACGTGGGGATAAAGAAAGTGGATTTTGAGGCTGTTATGGAGCGCATGCGCTCTCTGATATACAGGGACATAAACATGATTCGCAACGGCCTGAGCCATTCTAAGAACATAGACTACTTCAAGGCGGTGGCGAGCTTCGTTGCCCCGTATACCTTAAAGGTGGGTGACAGACTGATAAAGTCCAAGATGATCTTTCTCTGCACGGGCTCGAAGCCATTCATTCCTCCGATTAAGGGTCTGAACAAAGTGGGCTATCTCACGAGCTATTCGATTATACGCATGGAGATTCTTCCGGCAAGCATGGTAATCGTCGGCGGCGGTTATATCGCTGCGGAGTACGGCCACTTCTTCTCTGCGATGGGTTCGAAGGTTACCATTATCGGCAGGAACCCCCAGTTCTTACCACGGGAAGAGCCGGAAGTATCCGCTCTGGCAAAGAGAGAGCTCTCGAAGTATATGCGCGTAATCACAAACCACGAGGTCGTGGAGGTGCGGAAAGCTCTGAAGGGAAAGAAGGCCATAGCTGTTGACAGGGCTACGGGAAAGAAAGTGGCGGTGAGCGCGGAGGAGGTGCTCATAGCCGCCGGAAGGGCATCGAACTCCGACATACTGCACCCTGAGCGAGCAGGGATAGAAACGGATGAGAAGGGATGGATAAAGGTGAACGAATACCTTGAAACGAATCAGCCGGGGATATGGGCTTTCGGTGATGCTGACGGAAAATACCTCTTCAAGCACGTGGCCAACTACGAGTCGAAGATCGTCTATTACAATGCGGTTCTGGGAAAGAGAGTGCCGATGGACTACCATGCGATACCTTCGGCGGTCTTCACGTGGCCTGAGATTGCGAGCGTCGGAATGAGGGAAAAGGAAGCCATAGATAAGTATGGAAAGGACGGCATACTTATCGGGTTTTACAAGTACGAGAACACCGCGAAGGGCGAAGCGATAGGTGCCAAGGACTGGTTCGTGAAGATAATACTGAAAGCGGACGAACAAAAAATCCTCGGCGCTCACATAATAGGCCCATGGGCATCCATACTCATTCAGGAGATAATCAACCTCATGTACACGAGAGAGCAGGACCCTGAGCCGATATATGCGGGAATGCACATACATCCATCCATGAGCGAGGTCGTGGAAAGGGCTTTCTTCTCGATAATGCCGGTGGAACAGTATCATAGGATGATGGAGGTCAGTGAGCTAGTCTAGTGTGTCAATACCCTAGAGCCAACCGGTCAATCATCTCCGGACCTTTTTCTCTGCCTACCTCACGGTAAATATCCAATACTTCATAATATGTATTTTCGTCGTTCCCTACAACTGACCAGAATTCCTTTCCAATTAATACTTCATTATTTATATCTGTATAATTTATTACAAAACTATGTTTGTATTTACTTTTTTCAATTCCATAGGGGTTATAGGCCATTGCATAGTATGTTTGTACTTCAGGGTGGCCAGCTTTCTTCAGAGCGTGGATTTCTAAAAGGCGCTCTGTAATTTCTATGCATTGTCCTTTGTTTGGTTTGGGACTTTTTATTTCAAAGAACAGCTCCTCATTCTTTTTTGTTAGTATATATAAATCAGCAATCCTATATCTGTTTTCTCCGGGAGCCATTGAAAGATTCACTACTTCTTTAACATAATCTAGATAATTCCCTTTGAACCCCCCACTCTGTATATTG
>WALJ01000101.1 GCA_015522885.1 Thermoplasmata archaeon | reverse complement strand
GGGATAAATCTGAGAATCACACCGACCACGAAAGAGGTCTGGATGAGAGTGATAAAGGAAGGTCTGATAGACATATTCATAAACGCAGGTGCGGTGGTTCTTACGAATCCGGGATGCGGAGGCTGCGCGGAAGGAATGCCCGGGCTGGTGGGAAAAGATGAGGTGGAACTCTCCACAACAAACAGGAACTATCCTGGAAAACAGGGCCCTGGAAAGATATATCTGGTGAGCCCTGCAACTGCGGCGGCGAGCGCAGTGAAAGGGTATCTCATCACTCCAAAGGAGGTGATGTGATGAAGCCCACGGTTCTCAGGGGAAGGATATGGCTGATAACCGATAAAGAGGGAAGAAGATTCGATGATATAGACACGGACATGATATTCCACAACAAATGGCTCTACATCACGGACATCGATGAGATGGGCAGGTATGCCTTTGGAAACACGGAAGGGTGGGAAGATTTTTCCGAAAAGGCAAAACCGGGAGACATTCTCATCGTGGGGAGGAACTTCGGAGCGGGCTCTTCGAGGCAGCAGGCCGTGGACTGCTTCAAATCCCTGGGAATTCAGGCGATAATCGGAGAGTCCTTCGGAGCGATATACAAGAGAAATGCCATAAATTCAGGAATGCCCCTCATAGAAGCGCCGGGGATCTTTGATTCGGGCCTTAAAAGCGGAGATTTCATAGAGGCGAATCTTGAGACCGGAGAGATAAGCAGGGATGGAAAGGTGATATTCAGGGCAAAGCCCATGTCAAATGTGCAGATGGATATATATCAGGCGGGAGAGCTGTTCGAGTACGGAAAAAATAGGAGGGATAAAAAATGAGAGTTCTGATGCTTCTTTCCAATGCCTTTCGACCCGATGCTCGGGTATATAAAGAAGCAAGAACACTCCTCAAAGCGGGTTTTGAAGTCTCGATAATAGCATGGGATCGAGAGCAAAGATACCCTGAAAAGGAAGACATTGACAGGATAAAGATCATACGAACCGGACCGAAAGCAGAGGGAAAAAAGTATTTCATCATGGATGTCAGGAAGTTCTGGAAAAACGCCGAAAAAATAGCTGAGAATATGGGGTTTGATGTAATACACGCACATGATTTCGATACCCTACCCGCCGGTGCAAAAATAAAGAAAAAGAGCGGGGCAAAGCTTGTTTTCGATACACATGAAATATATTCAGACATGATAAGAATAGATGTCCCATCTTTTGTAGCGAAGCTTGTCCAAAGGGCTGAAGACCATTATCTGAGAGATGTCGACAGAGTTATCGTCGTTAACGGCTATCAAAAGAGATTTTACACGAAGAGAGTCGGAAATAGAATCACGGTCATAATGAATGCACAAGACCCTGTTCCTGTTAGTGAAGAGGAAATTAGGAAGATAAGGACAAAACTTGGGATCGAGGGATATCTATCGCTAATATATATTGGAGCTCTTGAAGAAAAACGATTCGTTAAAGAGTTCGCAAATTTTGCAGATACCGTAGAAGGAGTTAAAATAATTATCGGAGGATACGGAAACTGTGAATCTTATATCGAAGATGTGAGCAAAAGAAAGCGGAATCTGCTCTATCTCGGATATGTTCCCCCAGATATGGCAATCTCTTATATGATGGCTGCGGATATCCTAGTTGCTATGTATAAAGAGGTGCAACTAGGGCGTGTGGTTACAAAATTTTTTGACGGAGTGAGCGCGGGAAAGCCGTTAATCGTTGCAGATAACGGCGAACTCACGGCAGAACTTGTTAAGAGATATAAGATGGGTGTGATTGTAAAATACGATATAAATTCATTTATGGAAGCAGTTGAAAAACTGAAGAAAAATCCAGAAAAAATCAGAGAGATGGGGGATAATGCTGCAAAACTCAGAAAAATATATTCCTGGAAGACAATGGAAACTAGACTTATAAGAACTTACAGAAAACTCACCTCTCCCTGAGCTCATCTTCTATATATTTCATCATCTTCTTCGGATTATAGTCGCCGACCTAACTTTGTTAACTTATATCTTTGATAGACAGCTTTCCTCCGGTCGGCGACCGCTAGTCAGAGACTTCATTGGTTTAGAAGGTTATGTCTCTGACTATAAATTCCCTCAAAAGAGCGAGAATTCCCGTATAAACACCCAAAAAGAGAATTCCGAGAATTCCCACGGTATACCATCTCGCTGCCCATGAAGTATCTATAAGGAGGAATAGAATGGATGTGGTGTTTCCGCAATTATTTTTATTTCGGATCCATTGGTAACCCACACACCAGCACATATACCATCCCCGTTTCCGTCCAAAGTCAACACAAGAGTATTCTCCCTCCAAGGGGAAGAAAAATATGCGGCAGCGGCATGAGAAAGATGAT
>WALJ01000100.1 GCA_015522885.1 Thermoplasmata archaeon | reverse complement strand
GTCATCCAGTACCCCGTTACCATCGATATCAAACTTCTCCCAATCGTGCCATTTTATAGCCTGTATGGTATGAGTTACACCATCCGCAGCAGTAATTTCTCTTACACCGTGCATTAGCTTAACGGTCCAGTTCCGGTAATCGTCGTTGTTGTCGTTGTCCGAGCAGTTCAACGAAGTGTCCCATGTTGCCTGCGGCCCGTGATGGAACCATTCCGCGGCCCAAGGTTCGATATGGTCGTTGTTGGAAGAATTATGCCGTGTCAAGCCATCGAACATCCATTGAATGACATCCCATGTCCAGACATCGTTTGCCGAGAGAGGGTTCACGGTCTTGATGTCATCCTGAAGTGCCACCCTGAGAACTGTCTCCCCTCTATTGTCAGCGCTTTCACGCGATGCTCCGCCGGACACGGGTATCCGAACGACCAGCATGAGCATCAGCAGCATCGCCACATATTTCGGAATGCGAATGTGCATACTATCTCCGAAATATCTCTGCATCCGTGTTATATAAGTTTTTCTAAAACCCGATATTGTCAACTAAAAGAGATATATTTAAATATCTCCTTTATTAGCAAGTGAGAATTATAGTCAGAGACATAAGCTTCTAAACTAAGGAGGTCTCTGAATAGCAGTCGCTGACCGGAGGAAAGCTGTCTATCAAAGATATAAGTTAACAAAGTCAGGTCGAGGACTATAAATATACGATTTTCCCGAGTAGCAGTCTTTGAGACAAAAAGACTGTAAAACTATTTGTGCAACACAGCAGAAATGAGGCAAAAATTTAATAAGTTCATCCGATAACAGGGCGGTCAAATGCCAAAAAAGAAGATTTCGGAGATAAGGAGCGCCGAAGAGAAATACCGCGCTCTTACTTCAAAGAGAGATGAACTTAATGCTCAGGCAAGGCTTTTGAGAGAGGAGAGAAACCTGATACTCGAGAAAAGAAGAGAAGCCATGAAAGAGCTCGATGCAATACGAAAAAGGAAAGGAGAGCTCATTGCGAAGATGAGGGACCATAAAAAACTCAGAAACGAACTTCAGGGGAAGGCCAAAGAGCTCATTGCGGTTAAAAAGAACAAACTCAAGGGGAAAGCCGGGAATGCGAGGGAAGAGCTGAAAAAATTGAAAAAAGATGTGGAGAGAATGAGGGAGAGGCAGGAAACCACATCACTCAGCGTTGAAAATGAGAATCAATTGCTGGACAACATACGAAAAAATATGATGAGAATAAAAGAGCTGGAAAAGATAGCCAGCGAAGAGGAAGAGGTGAAAGGGGAGATAGAGGAGATAAATGCGAAGATAGACGAGCTCTTCAAAATGGCAGACGAAGAGCATCAAAAGGTCCTGGAAATAAGCAGAGATATAGATGCCGTTCAGGAGGAATTCAACGAAAAATTCAATGAGATATCGGCTCTCATAGCCGAAGAGAAGGAAAAACACGAGGAGTATATGGAGGTCAAAAAGGCAGCTGATGAGTACCATGCCAAAGCGATGCAGTTCAGAGAAAAGATACTGAGTGTGAAAAGAGAAAAACGGAAGGAGATACAGGAAAAAAAGAGGGAGATTTCCGAGCACAACAAAGGCGTGAAAAAATTGCTTGAGGACGAAAAAAAGAAGGAAGAGCTTGCGGAAGAGGCCGTAAAAGAACTTCTCAAGAAAGGCAAGATAGAGATATGATTGGCGTTTGTGCCAAAATCTAATAATATGAAAAATGTATATTGTAGAAGAGGAGGCGAAATATGAGATGTGAAATGTGCGGAAAAGAGGTCCCATACCTCAAAACGGCAGTAATTGAAGGTGCCGTGCTGAAAGTCTGTGAAGACTGTGCGAAGTTCGGAGAAGAAATAGACGAGAGAGAGGCCAAGAAATATGTAAAAGGCTCTGCGGCCGTTGCGGAGAAACTCGAATCGCGGGAAAGAAGGATGAGAGAAAGGGATATTCTGGAGGAAGAAAAGGTCCTTGCACCTGACTATTCGGGCAGAGTGAAAGAAGCGAGGATGAGATTAGGCATGGACAAAGAAGAACTGGCGAAAAAAATCAATGAGAAAAGGTCTGTTGTGGCGAAGGTAGAGTCCGGTGAACTGGTTCCCGATAGAGAACTGACCAGAAAGCTGGAGAAGTTTCTCGGCGTAGACCTCATGGTGAAAGTAGAGCCAGTGCGTGTCGAGAAAAAGAGCGAAGAAAGGAGAGGACTCACATTAGGGGACCTCATAAAACTGGAAAAGAGATAATATTATTAATCGTCCTTTTTTTCCTTTTATCTCCCATATCACAGGCGGTTGAGATAAGCGATATGAGCACGAATACGAATGGAAATAGTCTGATTTTAAAGGCAAAGCTCAGGGATTTCTCCTCTGTAAAGAATGTCTCGGTTCAGATTCACTTCATTTATTCTGGCGAAAGCTCTTGGGAATCTAAATGGATGAAATATAACAGTGAATCGGGAACATGGGATGTGCAACTGGAAAAGAAAGGAGATACCGGAACCGTATACTACTGGGTGGGCGCTCTGGACAATGGTGTGAAAATAAGCGGGCAGTACTTCAAATACGGCAATGAAACCGATCCAAAGAGTGTGAACTACTCTCAATCAGACGGAAATTACTCGGCGCTATGCCTGATAGGCTTCTTTATCGCATTCATTGCATTTGAGATGGTGATGAGGTATGGAATAATAAGGAAGAGAGAGACCGAGAATGAAGAAAACAAGAAGGAAAAAGGTGTGAACGAAAAAGAGGAGGGGAGAGAAAATCAAGACAAAGATTTTAACAAAAAGACGGAGGTCTGAACCGTTCAAGTCTTGCTTTCCCACGCACCCTTTTCCAGAATCTCATGTGTAACCCCGTATGTCTCGAAAGGTGGCTTACCTTCGACATTCAGAAGCCCTCTCTTTTCAAGTGCTTTCAGATTGTTCACCGCCATTTCAGTGGTTATCCTGAAGAAATGGGATATGTCGCTGGCAGTCAGACCGTCAGATTCGAATACAGCCTCGAATATGGCTTTCGGGAGATGCCCCATTTTCAGGGATGCATATATTCTGTCAAAATAGAAATATTCCTCGGGAGAGCGCCTCACCCTCTGGGTGGGCTGCATCCTTCCGGCCCTTGGATCCCTGAGAAGTCTGTTCCGTAGAAGGTCTATATCGTATGCGAACCTCTCTTCTTTCGTGTATGCACATATCCTGACGGTTATGGGCAGGGCCCCGACTTCTCTCATATTTTTTAACATGGATTCCATTGTCCATAATTGTGGGATTAAGACATCAGGCGGATCTTCTCCGAGATGTTTGGACATGGTAGCTATGGAGCGCGGAACGAAAAAATCCACAGGAAAGGCACGTATCATCGCCTTTTTTTCTATTAATTCTCCTGCTTTTGCCCACTTGTCGAGCGCTTTCGGATCGTAATTGAAGAAAGCTATGCCGCCGAAACCCCCCTTCATCATCTTTATTGTCTGGGTAGGTGCATCGAAATCCCAAACCTCATCCAGCTTTGGTTTCAAAAAGCGTATGTCTATCGTTTCCACATCATCCTCCGCGATGAGTGCATCATAGATATGTTCATACTGCCTACCATTTATTAAAAAGGCGAGCTCCGAAAGATACGGGCCGTCATTATGAAGGTGTGATTTGACATATTTTTTCATCTCTTTCAAAGAGTACTCGTCAATCTCGCTCTTCGGACCATGTTCGATAACCGACCGACACTTCTCGAGAATCTCCATCACGTATGCATTTCTCTGGAAGTATTAAAGCTTTTCTGGGAATTTTCAGTGCTATGGGTACACATATTTTTTGCTCACTTCCGCTCTTTGATCCGTGGTCTTAAAGAGCTCTCTTAGAGTCAATGCGCTGTTTCAGTACATCTCCAGCCTGCTCCTCCCTCTCAGATACATGTAGTTTATTCCCTTTTCCCTGAGCTTTTTCTGAAGCCCTTCATCATTGGTAACAACGATTCCGTCCAGCTTCTCCGCAAGCTCCACGACTGCCCTGTCTCCCGTGTTCTCTGTCCTCACGATTTCGTATTTCTTCGCAAGGGAGAGCGCGGCATTCGCCCATTTTTCACCGCTTTTCCTTATCTCTCCCAGTATCGGACTGGGAACAACTCCGTGGAACTCTCCTATTACGGACTCTATCTCCATGTCAAGGTTTATCCCGAACTGAAAGGGCATGAGCAGGGCATTGGCATCGAATATCACAATCTGAGGCACGGAAGGGCAACGGCTTCGGATATAAAAGAGATGCCCACTATTCCACGCCATTCCTCTCACACAGGTCATTTATCGGGCAGATGCCGCATTTCGGATTTTTTGCCGTGCACACCCTTCTTCCATGAGTCACGAGTATGTGGTTAGCATACTTCCAGTACTTTTTCGGTATATTATTCACGAGGTCCTTTTCCACATATCTTGGGGTTTTGCCGTCAGATAGTCCTGTGCGGTGTGCAATCCTGAAGACATGCGTATCCACGGCTATGCCCTCGACCTTCCCAAAACCCACCGTGAGTATTATGTTTGCAGTCTTCCTGCCAATGCCGGGGAGCGCCGTCAGTTCCTCCATGGTGTCAGGCACTTTTCCATCGTATTTTTCCACGAGAATTCCCGCCATTTTCACGATGTTCTTCGCCTTCGTATTGTAGAGCCCTATGCTTTTGATACATCCCCTGACCTCCTCGACATCCGCCTCCGCAAGCGCTCTCGCATCGGGGAATTTCTTGAAAAACGCAGGCGTCGCCCTGTTCACAGCCACATCCGTGGATTGTGCGGACAGAATCACGGATATCGCAAGCTGGAACACATTCTCATGGTCCAGGCCTACGAATTTTCCCTCGTGGAAAGGGATGAGCCGCTCCATAATCAGTTCGCCCTTGGACTTCACGGGCACCCATCCGATGGGATATATTAGGGTTCACTCCGGCAGGAAAATCGCAAGGAAGAAGAGGAGCGCTGCTATGGAGAAGCCGTGGGCGAAGACGAAGGCGTACTCTCTTTTTCTGAGCTTTCCAGTGCTCTCCCACGCCATGTCCAGATAAGCCCTCGATATGACATAAGTGTTCTCGGTGCGCTTGGTGGACGAGCCGGTGAAAGGGCTCCAGCCGGCAACCATGGCTATCACGAACATGTAGAGCGCTCCGTACAGTAGGCACCCTTTCAGCGTTATCAGGAACCGCCGGTCATAGCCCTGCGTAGCGATGATGAGCACTGAAAATATGAGGATAAGGGCAAAGGCGTTCAGGAGGAGTTTACCCACGAATTCAGCGAGATACGATCGGGACACGAAAAGTAATTAGAAGGAAAGTATATAAATTTTTCGCAGAATATTGGAATTTGTCTTATACACAGACATGTCGCAGTTATAGTCGGAGACTTCATTAGTTTATAGTCGTCGACCTAACTTTGTAAGCTTATATCTCCGACTATGTATTCTTCCATTATCGTTATCACATATTTATCCCTTCTATCTTCTATGGCAGACGAACCGTAGGTATGGTATGAACCGTACATTTTTCTGGTGCGGATTTCCCGACTCTGTTATGTCTCTCTGCGGCCGTAACAGTGTTTATGTCTTCTCCGGGATTTTCATAAGAGAGGAATCACCGAGTTTCCTTTACATAGGATAGATGCAGGTATATAAGACGCAATTCCCATTCCTGTACTCAGAGGAACATCTATATATACTAAACCTTATTTACCCTTATGACCCTGATTATAGAGGCATACTTCCACGAGTATCCTGCGAGGAAAAAAGTTGCGGAGATAATATTTAAAAGCGGTTTTTCCGTGAAGGAAGGGAAGATATTCGCAGGGAATGTGGAGATTCCGGTCAGCAGTCTCGCGAGAGCGGCGGACGTAAACCGGAAAATAGTGTATCATACGATAGAGTTCATAGAGAAGAACTATGCCCTTAAATCGATATTCGAGAGAATGGAGCCTATGGCCAATCTTAAGAGAGTGGGGCCGATAGTTGGCTGGGATGTGCTGGAGTTCGATATGGAGATGAACAAACTCTCCTGCGCTCTCAAAGATGTTCTGGACATACTCAGCAAACCCGGATGCCATGTGAGGCAGGTCATAGGGGAGGAACCGCTCCTGTCGGAAGGGAAGATATATATTGTACTGACAAGACCGGTTCCAATGGAGATATTAAAGGAGATTAAGGATGTCCCCACAGTAAAAGATATAACCCTGCACACATCTGAGCGGGACAAGAACAAACTGGCCTGTGCCTTCTGCAAGGTGAAGGCTTGCCCGAGAAGGGCTCTGCTTCAGGAGAAGTGAATATGAAGGAAGTAAAGGTAAAGATATGCCTGTTAGGAAACCCGGCAGTCGGCAAGACAAGCCTCATAAGGAAGTATGTTTACGATGTGTACTCTGACAAATACATAGGCACGCTCGGAACAAAAGTCTCCAAAAAGGTCGTGGAGATAGATAACAGAGAGGTCACCATGCTTATCTGGGACCTGATGGGTGAGCACGAGTTCAAGAGGATACAGATGACAGCATTCAAGGGAACGCAGGGAGCCCTTGTTGTCTGCGACCTCACAAGAAAAGAGACGCTCGCCGGCTTCGATTTCTGGCCGAAGAGCCTGTACGAGGTCACCGGTGAGATTCCCATTTTACTTCTGGGGAACAAGGACGACCTTCCCGAGAAGCAGATTTCGGAGAGCGACATAAAGCCGTATGCGGAGAAATACGGTACCGAATACTATATGACGAGCGCAAAGACGGGTGAACATGTGGAAGAGGCATTTCTTAACCTTGCAAGGAAGATAGTGGAGAAGATGAGGTGATAATGTGGCAGGAAAGTTTGTCGATGCATTGGACGCGATAATCGCGCTCTTCTGCGATGACCACGGAGGCTTTGATTATGCAATGCCCATGGTCAGAAAGCAGGTGGAAGCCACGGGAATGGATTTTCACAATCCGACGCTCAGGGAGATGGAGGATTTTATAGAGAGACTCACGGCGATATCCCGCGACATAAAAGGAATCGATTATTCGAAAAAAGAAAGAATGAAGATGCTTTCGATACTTAGAAAAGCGGAAAGAGGAGAGCCACTTGACTGAGGTGAGAACATGAAACTTGTGGAGTGCATACCTAATTTCAGCGAAGGAAGGAGAAAAGAAGTCGTGGATGCGATACTGGACGAGATAAGGTCAGTGGATGGTGTGAAGCTGCTCGATATGGAGATGGATGCGGATCACAACCGTTCGGTCGTCACGTTCATAGGAGAACCGGAGGCAGTTAAAGAAGCGGCGTTCAGGGCTACCGGAAAGGCGGCG
>WALJ01000099.1 GCA_015522885.1 Thermoplasmata archaeon | reverse complement strand
TCGAGGTCTGGATTGAGGATAGGAAGGATAGAAGATGTTACCCCCGTACCGCACGATGGTACGAAGAAGAGGGGCGGAAGAAGAGGAAGAAGGGTGTAAATGCAGATAGATGTTCTTGAAATGGAAGAAACGAAGGCAAAACTGCTCATATATGACGCTGACCCGTTTCTTGTAAACACTCTCAGAAGAACCCTGATATCAGATATACCGAAAATGGCCATAGAAGAGGTGGATTTTCATCTCGGGCCTATAGGAACCTCGGATGACGGAAGGGTTGCGGACGGCTCATCGCCTCTTTTCGATGAAATCATAGCACACAGGCTCGGGTTGATTCCGATACCCACCGATTTGAAGATTTTCAAGTTCAGGAGCGAGTGTGACCACCCACCGGAGGAGTCCTGTCCGCTCTGCACGCTTACATATGTTCTTCACAAAGTCGGGCCATGCACGGTTTATTCCGGAGACATGGAGCCGATAAACGGGGCGGAATACAAACCCAAGGACGAGCTCATTCCCATAGTTGAGCTGAGCGAAGGTCAGGCTGTATATATAACCGCTAACGCAGTGCTGGGAACAGGAAAAGAGCACAGTAAATGGCAGGTTACCAGCGGTGTTGGATACAAATACTATCCGATGGTTTATCTGGATGATTCCAACTGCTCCGACTGCAAAAAATGCATAGAGGTCTGTCCCAAGGAAGTTTTCGAGGAGATTGACGGTAAGGTCGTTGTTAAGAACCCCGAGAACTGCTCTCTCTGCAATGCGTGTGTCGAGGAATGCCCCGATGCTGTCCGGGTTGAGAGCGACCCTACAAAATTCTTATTCAGATTTGAAACGGACGGGTCTCTGAGTGCCGAGGAAACCCTGAAATATGCACTCGAGCACCTTGCAGAGAGATTCGAAGCACTCAGGGAAAATGTCTCGGATCTTAAGTAAAGCCTCTTTCTTCAATACCGGCAATCCGTCCTTATTCAATGAGATGTCATTCGTTTTTCGATGGTGGCTTTCGTTCTATTCTCTCCACCTCGTCCGATATCATTTTAACGGTTTTTGCAGATTCTGCAGCGCTCCCCCCAAAAACATACAGGCACGGCTCCCTTCCGTAGGCGCCTCTGTCCACAAGACACATGGTATTCCACGATTCGGGAATTTTCTCTCCGTCGAACCCTGTAAAATCGATTTTCAGGTTGTTTAGAGCGCTTTCTACATATTTGTTGAAAAGCACATTCACCACACTCCTCACTTCTTTTCGGATTCTCATCGCCGAAAGAAGCAGTTGAGAAAGATGCCGGCTGACCCCGAATTCAGGGTCGGTGAGCGCTCTTATTTCGCCCCTTATTTCCGCAAGCCTTCCTGGCACCGCCGCAACCTCTGAGGAACTCTCTGCGCCCCCCAGTGCGGATGCTATGTTTATCCTCACCTCCGGTATTATCTTCTCTGAAAGATGGCTCTCGAGTATCGATATCGCAGATAGAATGTCCTCCAGAACCTCTCTTCTTTCCACAGCCTGCCTCTGACTTCTTATGTTCATGCACACTCTGCACTTATCCACAGGGTGCATTTCACACAGAATCCCTTTTTCCCGCATTGAAAAGCAGCTCCCGCATATCGTACCCATAAGCTCTCTGTCATCTCCGCCCTCTTTTATAATAGAGGCCGTGCGTTCGGAGAGATTTCCGATAAAGGCTTCGATGGGCGGCTCGAATTCCTCATTCTCCCTTCTGAGGTATCTGCTGACCATTGGCTGAGTGACGCCCATTTTCTCTGCTATTTCCACCTGTTTCCATCCTGCTTCGTTAAGCAACTTTGCAGTCCTCTTTTTCAGCTCCGGAAGTATTCGATTTACCATCACGGTGCAGGGTGGATCGATCATATTACCCGGTAATATCGAAAAAAGGCATACTATTTAAGGTTTTTTACGGGAGAAAAAGTGTTAAATATTGACCCCCTATTCCCAGGTTATAGGTGAAAAGATGATTGATGAAGTCCTTATATCAAGAGCCATTATCGAAAGATACTTCGAAAAGCTGATGGAATATACGGAGATGGATGTTGCCATAGCAGGTGCCGGACCTGCCGGTCTGACCGCCGCATATTATCTGGCAAAGGCGGGAAAGAAGGTGGCGATATTCGAGAGAAAGCTCAGTATCGGCGGTGGAATGTGGGGCGGAGGCATGATGTTCAACGAAATCGTGGTCGGTGACGAGGGAAAAAAGATTCTGGACGAATTCGGCGTAAGAACCGAGAAATATACGGACGGTTATCATACCGCGGATAGTGTCGAAGCGGTTTTAAGTCTAGGATACAAGGCCGTAAAAGAGGGAGCGGGGGTTTTCAACGGAATCTTTGTGGAAGACCTTCTTGT
>WALJ01000098.1 GCA_015522885.1 Thermoplasmata archaeon | reverse complement strand
TTCTATACATGACCACGGAAGAAGGGGACGACGAGACAAGGGATTTTTGTGATGAAAATGGCATAGAACTCGCCGAATGGGACAGACTGATGCGGCTGCTGGAAAAATACGGAATTCTCAGGGAACTGGAGAGAGAGCCGGAAAAGGAGGCGTATCTTCCGGGAGAAGACAGTATTAAATATCTTGAAAAAAAAGCTAGCGAATCCCTTCAAAAAGGTGAGCTTCATAAAGCCATGAAATATGTGGAAAAGGCCTTAACTATAAGGCCAGATACTCTGAATCTGTTAAAACTGAAAAGCAATATTCTTTATGAAATGGGCAGATTCTCAGAGGCAGAAATATGGAATAATGCTTATTTGAATAAAGAACTATCTATTTTCAGACATAGGAAAGAAAGTAGAAAAAACGGTTTCGATCTTCACATAAAAAAATCCGAATCGAGTGAATTTGATGAATATTCTATCTGGCTGGATAAGGGACTGCTTCTGTATGAGAAAGGGATGTACGACGAGGCGCTCCTGTGTTTCATGAAAGCCAGGGACATCGACCCCTCGGGAAAGGAGGCATGGAACAACAGCGGCCTAGCGCTTAAGAGAATGGGGCGCTTCGAGGATGCCGTGAATGCATTCAACGAAGCCATAAAGATAGACGGACAGTTCTGGGATGCGCTCCTCAACAAGGCTCTTTTGCTCCACGAACGCGGTGCTGTTCCCGATGCTCTTGCAATATACAATCATATGCTCGGGATAAAGGAAGACCCGAGGATAATCTGCCAGAAAGGTTTCGCTTTGGAAGACATGGGAAGGCTCGAAGAGGCAAAGGAGAGCTTTGAAAAGGCCCTTGAAACGGACCCCGGTCTGAAGCCCTGCAGAGAGGAGCTGCTGAAGATATCCGGCAAGGCTCCCGCTGTTGAAACCGAGGAAGCACCGGGAGAGCCGGAGATTTCGGAGACCGAAACAGAAGAAGTGCCCGAGGAAACCGATGTTCGGGAGACTGAAACAGAGGAGATGCCTGAAATAATCGGGATTCAGAAATCGGAAACAGAGGAAAAACCGGAGGTAATCGAAGCTCATGAGCCTGAAACAGAGGAGATGCCTGAACCTGAAGAAGTGCCGAATCTGGAAGATATGATGGGTGAAAGCGAAAAGGATGAGACACAGGAAGTGAGCAAGCCTGTTGGCCTTGCGGCTTTCGTGAGTGCTATAAAAGAGGTCGGAGATAACGAAGAAGAGATTGACGAGAGGGATATCGAGGTCAGGGATATCAGGGATATAAAACCGGAGGAATGGGGGCCGCAGTCCATGGAAATCGAGGAAATCTTCGAAACTGAGAAAGAAGGGGAAAACGAAGAGGCTCTTCCGGAGCTTGAGGAGGAATCGGAGGAATCCGAAGAGGAAGTACTTGAAGAGGAAATCGAAGAGTCTCCTCCGGAGCTTGAGGAGGAATCGGAAGGACCTGAAGAAGCGGAAGTACTTGAGCCTGAAACCGAGCCGGAGACGAAGGAGGAAACAGAGGACGATATTGAGAGTATGATAGAGGACCGGATATACCGGACGCTCGTATCGGAAGAAGAAGAACTGAAAAATATGGATGTCGGAGAACAGGGGTTGGAGAGGGAGCTTGAGGCCGAAGAAGAGACGGAGGAAGAGATTTCCGAGCCGGTGGAGGAATCCATCGAAACCGAAGAAAGAAAGAGGATACTGGAGGGAATAACCGCCCTCAGCCAGCTCATGGTGCGGGGTGAGATTTATTACAAACTCAGAAGATTCGAAGAAGCGGAAGAATGCTACGCCGCACTTAGAGAGGCGAAACCCGGCTCCAAGGAGATATGGAACATGTACGGCTGCGCTCTTTTCAGGAACGAAAAATATGCGGAGGCTCAGGAAGCCTTTGAGAAGGCTCTCGAACTGGATGACTCATACAGGGATGCGGCTCTGAATCTTGCGGAACTATACAGGATAACCGGGAGCTCTCATAAAGCACTCGAATTGATAAACACCCTCCTGAAGGACGAAAAGCAAAATTATATGCTCTGGACAAAGAGAGGAAAGATACTGGAATCCATGGGAAGAGAGGGAGCTAGTGTTCAGTCATACACGAAGGCTCTGGATGTGAAAACAGGGTTGATAAGGGTGTGGAATGCTCTGGGAATAAGCCTGAGCGACATAGAAGAGTATGACGATGCACTCGGAGCCTTTGAGAACGGGATAAACATGGATGAGAGAGACCCCCTGCTCTGGAGCAACTACGGAGCGGTTCTCTACATAATCGGACGGCGGGACGATGCCATAGAGGCCATGGAGCGCTCTCTGGGAGAGAACCTGCAATATGCTCCGGCCAACAACAACATGGGCGTCATACTCGCCAACAGGGGAGATATCAACGGTGCGAAGGAGAGATTCCATATGGCTCTCGAAAGCGACAGGAATGCTATATATGCATACAATAATACAAAGTATCTCCGAGCTTAATCCGAAAGGAATATTTTGGGACTCATAAACTTTTTAAATGGTACTTCATGCAAGCAGATGCAGTTATAGATACTATAATATCATAGTAGTCACAGGTGGACGAAACCTATATATAGTGGTATATTTAATAGGGACAATAGGTGATAACATGGCAGCAAAAACACCATACGACGAGAAGTTCGTTGACCTATTGGTCAAGAACGGAATAAAGCCGAAAATAGCGAAGACGCTTGCCTATCTCAAAGGAAAGGAGGAGGTAAAGTCGATAGAGATAGAGAGAGACACCGGTCTCAGACAGCCTGAGGTTTCCATAGCGATACAGTTCCTCAGGAAGAAGGGCTGGGTCAAGAAGAGAGACATAAAGAAACAGGGAAAAGGAAGACCCGTCCATGCATATCGGCTTGCTCATCCGCTCTCCAAGATAGTGGGCGAGATAGAGACTGACAGAAAGAAGCTTATAAACAAGCTGGAAGGAGATCTGAAAGACCTCAAGAAATATGTCTAATCTCTTTAACCCCTTTTTTTGTTCCTATAAGGGCCATATCCGTGAGTTTTATGAACAACCCGTTCTCGACCACTCCGGGTACGAGGTTCAGTTCCGTTTCCGTTTTCTCAGGGTCCTCTATGATGCCTGTGCGGCAGTCCAGTATGTAATTGCCGTTGTCCGTTAGGTATGTTTTTCCATCTTTTTTTCTCAGAACAGGTCTCAAATTCATCGCTTCGAGTTCTCTCATAACCACTGCATAAGAGAAGGGTACGACCTCCACCGGAAGATGAAATCTTTCACCCAGATTTCCGACAAGTTTGCCCTCGTCTGCGACTATTATCTCCTTTTTCGATGCCGAAGCAACTATCTTTTCTCTCAGAAGGGCTCCGCCGCCGCCTTTTATGAGGTTCAGATTCGGGTCGATCTCGTCCGCTCCGTCTATAGTCAGGTCTATCTCGGGATGCTCGCCCAGTGTCGAGAGCCTTATTCCGAGCTCTCTAGCCAGTCTTTCGGTCTGTACTGATGTCGGAATACCTACTATGTCCAGACCCTCTTTCACCATCTCTCCCAGCTTAACTATCGTGTAATAAACGGTGCTTCCGGTTCCGAGACCCAGAACCATCCCGTCTTTCACATATTCGACGGCTTTTTCTCCTGCAATCTGTTTGAGATTCATAAAGGGACATGGCACACGGATTTAAAGGTTTAACTCACATCCTTCTCTTCATCCCGTATCTTCCGCTTTCTCAGGCTCACAATCTCTTTTACCTTTCGGTACTTTTCTATTTGCTCCGCAAGATCGGACGGAATTGCACCCGAATCGAGAAGTTCTTTCAGCCTTTTACTGTCGAGCTTCGAGACATCTGACCACAGCCCCGCATTTTCCAACAAAGGTCTGGCCTCATCGTCGAACACAACCCGCTCGTATGAAGAAACGGTGAGAGCGCTCCTCTTCCCGAATATTGTGAGAACCCCGTTCCTTTCTGCATAATTCTTCAGGATTTTTGATATCTCTTCCTTTCTCCTCTTCAAAGCCCTTTCTTTGTTCAGAATCTCAGAATATTCTTCAACCAGCTCTTCCGCATCTATCTTCTCAGGGCTCTCTTTCGCATACAGGTCCATGAAGTAGGGGCACAGACGCTGGTAGTCGCAGTATGCGCACAGTGCGCTCCTTTTCGGCTCGAACTCTTCTCTTTCTATCGCCTCTGCCGTGCGAATTATCTTGTCCCTGAGGCTGTCGATCATCTCCTTCGGTCTTCTTCCCACGGAGAAGTCCATATTGCTCCTGAGGTGGTAGAGGCTCAGTCTTTCGACCCTTTTGTTGTGCAGTTCCTCGAATGCCATCTGATAAAGTGCGAGCTGTTCGCTCCTCTCGACATATGGGAGGCTGAAGGGATTCTTCGATGTCTTGTAGTCCAGAATCGCCACGGAATCCGGGCCGAGCTTATCCACCCGGTCTATGTAACCCCGTACCTTCACACCGCCGACATCCATCATGAAATAGTGCTCGGTCGCAATCGGCATTGTGAAATTCTCGCTGTGCTCTCTGCGGTATTCCTCTATTATCTTCTCGCCGAGCTTTCTGTAATTCTCTTCCTGCTCCGGGCTCTCATAGCCTTCGGAGGACCATATCGAGGCATAGTAGGATAACAGCTCGTTCAGAGGAGGAGCGCTGAACCTCGGACCTTTTATCTTTCCGTTCTCCTTCTCCACATAGAAATATTCCATCACGTCGTGCATCACGGTTCCGAAGGTGAAATAGGGCTTCGGCTCCTCGGGAATCCTATCGATATAGTGCAGTTTCCATTTGAGAGGGCACTGCTCGTAGGTGCTTATAGAACTGTAGCTCAGTGGGCGCATGGAGGGGTATGGGGTTCAGTAGTTAGAGTTTTTCATCCAAGATATCGTTTCTTTGAGCCCTTCCTCCAGGGAGTGCTCGGGTTTCCAGCCAAGCATATTTCGGGCAAGAGTGATATCCGCGGCGGAGCGCTCCACCTCTCCCTTCCTTTCCGGAGCATGCTCCGGCCGGAGATTGCATCTCGTTTCCCTGATTATCACTTCGGCAAGCTGATTTACGGAGGTTTCTTTTCCCGAGCCGAGATTTACGGCGTCCGCATTCGGCTTTTTTTCCGCCAAGAGTTCAAGGGCCTTTACGAGGTCCTTGACATAAATGAAATCTCTGGTCTGCTCACCGGCGCCATATATCACCGGTGGTTTTCCGTTCAGGCATCTCGATATGAACTTCGGGATGACAGCGGAGTACTCCGATGATGGGTTCTGCCTCGGACCATATACATTGAAGAACCTTGCGGAAATGCCGTTTATTCCGTAAATTTCTCTGTAATTTCGTATCATATGTTCGGATGCGAGCTTCTGCGTGGCATACGGCGAGAGCGGATCGGGAGGCTCTTTCTCATTTATCGGAAGATTCGAGGTATCACCGTAGAG
>WALJ01000097.1 GCA_015522885.1 Thermoplasmata archaeon | reverse complement strand
CTCTTTATCTTCGAATATCAGAGACATGAGATGTCTTTCGCTTCCTGCGAACAGATAGGTAACATTTCTGTGCCTTTCGATAATCGCTCTCATCGTCTTTTCCATCCGAATGCCGTCCAAGCGCTCTATTTCCTGAAATTCGTCAAATGCAACTATGAGTCTTTTTTTCTTTCCAAGCCTTTCCGGGAGTTCCAGAGCATCCTCTAAAACCTCAGTTTTTTCCCTGAAAACAGGCTCTATTCCGATTTTTCCATCCGAATCAAGAAAAACCCTCATGCTCGTGTTTTTAAAGAATTCCCTTATTTCAGCCCTGAGTTTATCCAGAGAAGTGTATGATGCCCTGAGAATTTCATTTATTATCAGCTTCGCTGCGTCTTCTACGGTCGTTGCTCTCTCGATGTTTATCCTCACACCCAATGCCCTTTTTCTGTCAATCCTTCCGAAAACCTCCTCTATCAGAGAAGATTTTCCCATCTTTCGCGGGGAATACAGGATCACATGTTGCCCCGAAAGAACATCCGAGATGAGCTTCTCTATCTCTTTCTCTCTGTCCACAAAGTGCTTCCCCGTGACTATTGCACCGTAGATGAAGGGGTTTTCCGTTTTCATGCCGCCGAAAACAGAGCACTCCCTTATAACCTTTTGGTTATAACTATTTAGTTATAACTTTTCGGTTATCCAAAATCACCATTTATCGTCCGAGCTTTCCGGTGCATCCGATTCGGAGGCTATCCTTTAATACCCTCCGCCTATTTTGTGGCAGGTGATTCCGTGATAGTATCTCATATAAACGATGTGGAAAAGGAAAAGGTCGAGATGGAAGGAGCCGAGGGAGTCTGGATACAGTGGCTCGTGGCAAAGAAGGACGGAGCGGAAAACTATGCGATGAGGCGCTTCACCCTTGAGAGAGGAGGAAAGATACCGAGGCACCAGCATCCGTGGGAGCATGAGATATTCGTACTCGAAGGTCAGGGAATAATCGGTGCCGGCGAGGAAGAAAGAGAGGTGAAGGCCGGAAGCTTCGCATATGTCGAGCCGGACATCCCGCACTGGTACAGGAACACGGGGGACGGTGAGTGGAAGTTCCTGTGCGTGATACCGATAAAGGACTGAAGTGCAACTATCAACTAAACGCTTTGTACAGCATCCACAGCGCCGCAATTATCAGAACGATGATGAAGTATCTCTCCAATTCCTTTACATCCACCTTTTTCGAGAGGGTAGCGCCTCCCAACGCACCCAACAATGCGGCAGTGGCTATGGGGAGCGAGAGATATGGGTCTATTCCGGTGCCGAGACCCCTGCCGGCAAAGCCCATCAGAGATGTGAGAAGCACGAGCACCGAGTTAGTGGCGAAGGCCGTTCTCAGGGGAACACTGCCGAGTATGATTATTATCGGCACTATGAGCCCTCCGCCGGATATTCCGAGCATTCCGGCAAGAAATCCGATCATTCCGACAGCGGGCAGAACATAGAGGAGATTCATCTCAAAATCTCCTTCGGGGCTCTTTCTGTGCCATACGAACCTTCCTTTCATTGGCCTTTCTTCACCTTCGATGATTTCTTCGACCTTTCTGATATATGCTCTCTTTTTGAGATACATGACCCCTGCTGCAACCAGTATGGTCAGTGCAAATGTGATTTTAAGATAAAAAGGAGGGATATAGCCAGAGAAGAACCCACCGAAAAATGAGAATATGCCTGCCGTGGAAAACAGCACGATTGCCAAAAGCCAGTCGACCTGTCTCATCTTTCTGTGATAGACGAAGGTCATTGCGCTCCCCGAGAACACGAGACATAAGAGGGAAGTGGTGGCTGCGCTCTGATATCCTATTCCCATCGTCAACAACAGCGGCACGTAGAACTCCCCTCCTCCTTTTCCGAACATCGAGAGTATTGTTGCGACGGAAAACACCACGATTACCGCAAGAATCGTCAGCTGGACTTCCATTTTATCGGGTGTTCGCAGGCAGAAGGGTATATAAACGTTCTCACGAAATAGGTAAAAGATATATCAGATATAACTGACATGTCAGATATGACAGAAAGTTTTAAATATAAGCAGAGCATACTGGAAATACGGTGATAAAAATGTCGGACGAACTCTCAACCGGAAACGGAAAATACGGGCTCTGGACGAGCCTGTTAGGTGCTCTGATAATCCTGATAGACGGAATAGCCGTGCTCACAGCCAACGCTCTCTATGGCTGGAGTGTAACCGGACCGACAGGGACAGGATGGACCGAGATAATCCTCGGGCTGATAATGATAGTACCGGCCTATTACTATGAGACGAACCCGAAAGCGGCTGGCTGGTCCATAGTGGTGCTGGCGCTCATACTGCTACCCTTCGACGGAGGATTCTGGACAATCGGAGCATGGATAGCACTCATAGGCGGACTTCTGATAGCCTACGAGAAATAAGAAAACATTTTAAACCCCTTTTATTTTCTTTTGCGGAGCGCATTAACATGCTGACTATAAGAAAAAAACAGAGATTCATAGACCTCGTCGAGAGGATAATGGTCAGATGGGGCTATACTCACACTGACGGCAGGATATACGGGATACTCGCGATAGCCGAGAGACCGATGACCATAGACGAACTCGCTGAAGAAACATCTCTCAGCCGCTCTTCCGTCTCTACATCACTCAGCAAACTCTCCAAGGATTATTTCGTCACCGTCAAGAAGAAGGGGAGGGTCAAATATTTCTCTGCCATGCCATCTTTTCTGGAAAAATT
>WALJ01000096.1 GCA_015522885.1 Thermoplasmata archaeon | reverse complement strand
TCATCGTAAAGTGCGGTTCTCTTCATGTTATCCGTTGGGAATCACGGAGAGACTTAAAACTTATTGCCAAAACCCTTTTAATTTCCCTCCGATAGCCTGCCATGTCCGGCGAAGAGGTAATCGAACTGAGAAATGTAAGGAAAACCTTTTCTACCTCCAAAGGGAGGGCAACTGCGGTCGATAACATCAGCTTCGGGGTAAGAAAGGGAGAGATTCTGGGGGTGCTGGGACCAAACGGAGCCGGAAAAACAACAACCCTGAGAATGATTGTGACGATACTCACTCCAGACAGCGGTTCCATTCGTGTAGACGGGTATGAGGTTACGGAAAATCCATTGGCTGTCCGCTCCAGAATTGCGTATATGCAGCAGGAGCCCGAACTCACACCATTTTTCACAGTCGAAGAGGAGATAAGATACTATCTTTTATTTCGAGGAATGAGCAAAAAGGAAAGTAGAGAGAGATGCGAGGAAGCCCTCAGAGATTTTGGTTTGGAGAATCACAGACATAAGGAGAGTTTTCAGTTGAGTACCGGTTTGAAACGACGTGTTCAAATAGCTTCCGTTCTTTCTGCGGATGCACCCATCACTTTCTTGGACGAGCCCACTACCGGCCTTGACCCCGAGAGCAGACGGGATACGTGGAGATACATTAAGACCATGTTTTCCAAATCAAAGGAGCACACCCTCGTTTTAACCACCCATGACCTCCATGAGGCAGAACACCTATCTGACCGTGTGATTATATTGAACGAAGGAAAGATTGTGGAAGAAGGCTCGCCCGAAGACCTCAAGGGGCGGTTCGGAAAGGTTGTGCAGATAACTTTTGAGGAGGATGGCCCTTTGACCCGTTCTCTACGGCAGAGTTTATTGGCTCTTGACGGAGTTGATGAGGTTGTTCAAACAGCGAAGAATACGATACAACTACAGGTCGATTCTCTGCACCAGTCAATCACGGAAATTGTCGAGACAATCGGAAGGGCCGGCCTCCGAATCGAGGATATCGATACCAAGGTCACCCAGTTCGAGGACATATACCTCGACATCCTCAACAGGACCAGAGAGACAGAGGATAAAGCAGAGGGGGCTCAACTATGAATGCGAAATTCTTTTTCTCTTCAGTAAAAACCGCATTTTCACGGGAAATAAAGATGATTTCAGGTGTCGAGTTCTTTTTCAATACGATTCTGCTGCCCTTACTCTATATAGGTCTATTCGGTCTGTTGATGGGAAGGCTGATTCCTAAGGTGACCTTCAGAGGAGAAGAACTGAGCTATCTGACATTTATGTTTCCGGGCATCCTGGTTTCCATATGTTTTAACGAAGGGATACGGGGAGGAAACAGCCTTTTCAGGGAGAAACTGAACGGTGGGCTGGAAACTCTGTTCTCTTTGCCGGTCCCCCGATCTTCGTTGTTTCTGGCCAAGGTACTTACGGCATGCTTCAAGGCTTTAGCGTCAATGGTAGTTGTCTCTATTCTGGGATTTTTCCTAGTAAAAGGCATGTCAATCACTGTTTTAGGGATTATAGGAGCACTTTTGGCTGCCCTGTGCATCGCCATTGCGTTCACCAGTATTATGATTGCTCTGATTTCCCTTACCAGACACCCAGATACACCGCTTGCTATCGGTGGGTTAATGTTGATGCCCCTTACGATGCTTTCCACCATATTCTATCCCGAAGAGGTTTTCCAAGGCCTCCCTCTTCTTGATGTTATCGTAAAGATAAATCCTGTATCGCATGCCGCACTGCTTATGAGGTCTTTTATTTTTTCTTACCCTCTCCAATTCCCAACATCACTTGTTTCCGGCCTTTATCTGGTCGGTTTGGTGGCTACGGGACTTATCATCGGTAACTGGGTGTTCGGTCGAACCCTCGAAGAGTGATGAGGGACAGGTTTTCTCCCCCTGTTTGATGTATGGGTTATGTATCTCCGGCCATTTTGACAAAGCAGTCCCAAAACCCTTTTAATTTCCCTCCGATAGCCCACCATGTCCGGTGAAGAGATAGTCGAGATGCTGAAAGAGAATCTGGAAGAGCTTGCCGAGTCCCTTTCCGAGGGTGCGGAGAGCGCATACGAGGAACTCAGAGAGCTGATAGAGGAAGCGGGGGATGAGAAGGAGGAGATAAAGGAAATGCTCGGAGAGGTGCTCGCGCTCATGAAAGACACGGGAAGGATAACGGCTGAGGCATACAGGGATATAATCGAGAGAATAGGAGGGCTGTGATGTTCAACGCACACATAAGAAACAGCGAAAATCCCGAAGAGATAATGGAGAGAGCGCGGGTTTCTCCGGAAGGTGCCGAGCTCATGGGGAAAAAGGGGCGGTTTTACATAATAAAGCTTGAAGATGTGCCTATAAAGGATGCCATAATACTGAAGCAGGAAGCGCTCTCCGTAGGCGGTGAATGCGCTCTAAGCTGGGGTGTCGTGGGACTGAATGTTGAAAAAACGGATGCCGTGCTGATGCTGACCGAGAGGCAGGCAGAGATACTGCTCAGGAAGATGAGGGAACAGCCGTTCAACGGACGGAGGATAGCGGAGGAGGTGGAGAG
>WALJ01000095.1 GCA_015522885.1 Thermoplasmata archaeon | reverse complement strand
GGTTATGCTCTATCATATCCGGGGAACTATCAGGGGTATCTGCTTGTCTGCAGTGTTGTCGGAGGAGCCGTTCCTTTCTTTCTCGGGCCTATGATATCCTATCTGACAGACTGCGGCTGAAATATGCGCAAAGCCAGCCTTCATTTCAAAACACGGCTTTCTGATGCCCTAAAGCTCGAAATCCTCTCCTTCGGTCGGAATATAGACCTCGAAGTCCCGAGAAAGCTCGTCGGCGAGCGCTTCCCTATTGTCTCCGTGCATCAGAACCACCGTTTCCGGCCCGCAGGCCTTTGCGAATTCCACGAGCTCCGAATGACCGGCGTGTGCCGAGAAGTCGTACTGCCTCACCTCCGCCTCTATCTTTTCCGTGACGCCGTAGAAATCCAGCTCTCCCGTTTCGATGAGCCTCCTTCCGTTTGTGCCCTCAACCTGATATCCTGTTATCAGAACCGCGCTCTTCGGGTCGTGCTTTATCCTATCTACATACATGAGAACAGGGCCGCCGTCCATCATGCCGCTCGTGGTGATTATGACATCCGCTTCCTTGGACGCGAGTTCCCTGTCCCTCTTTCCCCTGACCATATTGACCCCTTTTATGGCCTTTTTGAGCTTGTTCGCAGAACGTATGTAATCCGGGTGGTCCAGATATATATAGGATATCCCTTTGCCCATACCGTCAACCCATATCTCGTAGCCCCTGCCTGCGAGTGTCAGCATCATCTCCTGCGTTCTTCCCACCGCAAAGGACGGTACTATAACCTTCCCGCCTCTGGATACTATTTCTTCGACATCGTCCAAAAACTCGTTCTCGTGCTCCTTTCTGTCGGGGTGCTCTCTGCCGGCATAGGTGGATTCCATTATCAGGACATCCGTCTTTACGGGATGTGCGGCCCACACGAGCCTCGTGTTTATCGTGTTTATATCCCCTGTGAAAAGATATCTTTTTTTGCCGGACATTTCGTACATGGTGGCTCCGGGTATGTGTCCGGCCGAGTGAGCGCTTATCTCCAGACCCCCGGCATCTACGGAATCCCCGAAGTCGACATATCTGAATGAATTCTTCGTTTCCTTTATGTCCCTCTTGTAGAACTGGCTGGCATATCCCTCGTAATCGCTTATCTTCAGTATGTCCTCCAGCAGTACCTCTGCGACAAGAGCCGTGGTCTCCGTCGCTATCACATCGGGTGCATATCTGGAGACGACCCATGGTATCATGCCGGAGTGGTCCACATGCGAGTGTGTGAGAAAGAGCATATCTATCTCCGGGGCCGGTGCCGGGTACTCGGGGGGCGAGGTGGGCGTCATGCCGTAATCGAAGAGGAGCCTGAGCCCGTTTTCCTCTGCAAGGAGTCCGAGACTCCCCACCTTGCTGGCTCCGCCTAAGAATCTGAACTTCACGGCTCTCGATATACCCGCAATATATAGTTGTTAGCATCCCCTCCCGCAATTCTCTCATTTCTCTATTTCGATTCCGTCCCGTGAGATCGGTCTCATGGAGGAGTAGTCCTTTTTGAGGGGTTTTTTTCTTATGCTGACGAACATCAGAGAGAAGAAGGCGAGGAGCGCTACCACATAGAGCCAGTGAAAACTACCGGTACCGGTCTTTTCCGGAACGGAAGGGCTGTTTCCCCCGTAGGGCCTCATCAGTGTCAGTGTCGAATTTCCTGTTTGATTTCCGAGAGAGGCCCTGACCTCAACCTTAACGGAATTCTCAAAATCAGGGATCTTTATTCTTGTTGAATAGGTTCCGTTGCCAATTCTTTCCGGAGGAAAAACCGGTTTTCCGCCGATGGTGATGTCCACCGTGGCATTGTTTACGGGAGATGTTTTGTTCAATACGGTTATAGTCAGATTCACCGTATCTCCAGGCTCCACCTCTTTTTTATCCGTAAGCACCAGAACATTGAGCCCGGGAGCTTTTTCTCTGAACACAATTTCGTGCTTATCCCACGAATAGAACCGTATGGGATTTTCCTGAAAAGAGGTATTATAAATAGCTTTTATTTCACACCATGAATAATTCTTGCTTTTGGATGTGTGCACGGCATAAGGGGCCAGAAAACCCCGTATGCCGGCTCCGTATGTCGGTCCGCCCGATATTTCCTCCCCCATGAACCTCAGCTCGAGGGTAACACCTTTCATGGGTTTTCCCCTATAATCCAGTACGGTAGCTTTTGCCCACGTGCTTAGATAAAGCCTCGAATCCCCGTAAAGACGGTATTTATCGGAATACATGTGACCTGCATATATCGCCATTGAATTTCTGAGGTAGAGGTTCATCGTGACATTCAGGAAATTCACCCCGCTTATCGTCGTTTTATTGGAAGAGTACAGCATTATACCGTAGTTCTTTATGTTCCTCAATTCGCACAGTACTATGGTGTTGAAATCCGAGTTAAGAATCTTCATTCCCACGCGGGTCTCTATTACATTGCCGTTTATGATGTTATGATCGGAATCTTCCAGAAGAATTCCCATATAAGACGAGTTTATGTTGTTCTCTTTCACGGTATTATTTGAGGTCTCATAGAGATGTATTGCCCCTATACCGTTTGTTATAAGCGTATTGTTTATAATCTCGTTTCTCCCGCTTCTTTCCCCTGTTACGAGTATGCCCTCCCTGTTCGTGCGCTCTACTCTGTTATCTCTTATTATGTCATGGCTCTCGTTCTCTATCGCAATCCCCTGCCCATTCGATGATTCGGACGGCCTGTATATGACATATATGGTGTTTTTTTCTATTTTGTTCTCACTTCCGTCCTGCATCCGTATGCCTGTTCCGTAATTTCGGGTTATACTGACATCTCTCACGGTGATGTTCCTGCAAGAGATCAGTTTCATGCCCCACGAATTTCTGTATAACCTCATGTTGCTTATCTCCCTGTCTTCGAGGCCTTCTGCCCACAGAGGACAGTAGTTGTATCTGAAGGTCGTATTTTTCGTTTCGATGTTTCCGAGCACATATACACCGCTTCTCTCCCCGTCCCGATAACCGGCATACTCTATGGTCGAATTCTCACCTCTCAGTTTCCCGCTCTTTTCAACCATGATATAATAATTGTTCTCCGCGATGTCCGCCGTCAATGTGGAATTTACAAGATGCAGCTCTCCTTTGATATTCACTCTGAACTGACCGTCCGCATAGCATTTCATCATAAGTGTGGAGTTTATAAGTTTCAGAGAGCCTTCGTTTATGAACAGGTTACCTTCGAGAACTATTGTTCTGTTGACAACCGTCGTATTCTCCGCAATCGTCCAGTCACCAACCATTTCCACTGTTTCATCGGCGGAGGCAGTAGGAAGGGTATTCGCGGCGAATGCTCCGAAAAGCGGTAAGGTGAGCATTATGACCAGTGACAGAGAAAGTAAGGGTCTCACATTTCGGCATTCTTTCGGTGGTTAATGTATTTTTTGGTAGCAGGGAATGAAAGCCCATCAGAAAAATCTATAAGCCGTACCCGGATACCCCTTCCATAAGGTGAACCCATGTATGTTGTAATCGTAGGCGGAGGAAGGGTCGGCAGGGACATAGCCGAACTCCTTCTACCCGAAGGTCATGATGTGGTCATTCTCGACAGAGAGGAGGATGTGTGCAACCAGCTCACCAGAGAGTATGATGCGCTCATAATAAAGGGAGACGGTACGGATATAGAATACCTCAAAGAGGCCGGAGTCAACAAGGCGGACGCGCTCCTCGCGGTAACAGGGGACGACAAGGTGAATCTCATAGTCTGCCAGCTTGCCCAGAAACTGTTCAAGGTTCCCAAGGTGGTCGGAAGGGTGAACGAACCGAAGAACGAGAGCATCTTCGCAAGTCTCGGAATAAGGTTGACGGTCAGCACCACCCGGGCCTCCGCACTTTATCTTAAGAATGAGATTACAGAGGAGAGAACGGTTCTAACGATTGCAGGAGGAAAGGCCGAAATACTGGAATTAGAGGTGAAAAAGCACTCTCCGGTTGCCAACACGAAGCTAAGGAATGCCGGCTTTCCCAAAGGTGTCCATGTGCTCTCCATTTTAAGGGCGGACAGAGCGGTATTTCCGGATGACGAGACCATAATAAGGCCGGGAGACATACTTACGATACTCTCGAGACTGGGCACTGTCGGCGAGGTGAAACAGCTTATAAACGGAAAAAAGAGGTTTAGGT
>WALJ01000094.1 GCA_015522885.1 Thermoplasmata archaeon | reverse complement strand
GTTTGCGCCATACCTCACCGGGTTTCCATATGGTATTTCCATTTAGACCGTCCGGAATGGAGAAAGTATATGTCGTAGAGGTGCTCGGGTCACTGGAACTTATGAGGTACAAAACGGTATCCACATCCTTCAGCGTTTCCCCGCCCTTATGTGTGATGTTCAGGTATGTAGCGGTCGTGTTGTTTGCGAGGGTTACCTGTTTCGCCTCTATCTCGAAATTGGCGTATGTCCTGCCCGTGGGCGCTGGCATCTGGTTGACGCTTATGAATATGGTCGCAAATAACACAACGGTTATGCTCAGAGTAAGAATGCTTCCGACAACCTCGGAAACACCCGCATCCTTTCTTTTAATTGCTTTTTTCATTCTTAACACCTCTGTTGGTTTTTGAGATTGTTGTTATTTAAACCTTTTCGGGTAATTTGCATTCAAGCCTCCCCCGTGCTTATCTCCACAAGGGATCTTTTCATCGAAAGAGAAAGTACATCGTTGATTTTGAGAGACACTTGGTAGATGTTCGGCAGCTGATTCGAATTTATCAGGGTTTTTGTGACGGAGAAATCCGTAACATTGTTCAAACCGTGCTCGGCCAAAGTGCTGTTTATCCATGTTTCCCATGCATCCGCATAGGAGCTTGTTATATTTATCCATAAAGTCGAATTCAGGAATTCGGTTCTGTTAGAAGATTTTGCACTGTTGTAAGTGTAGATTAGAGAGGAATACAGCCCTTCGGTGGATGTGCCGCTCTTGGTTATCTGGTCTCCTATAAGCCGGATAGTCCTCAGATTTACTACTATATCCCCGCTCTGGTTAATGATGGAAAAACCCGGCCCGGCTTTCATTACCGCCCCCGTATCCTGATAAAGGATGACGGCCCCACAGGCATAGACGAATTTCTGAGAAGTATAATATCTGTTCGGAACATAGAGGTCAATCTCACCGCTGGTATTCCCGTACAATCTGCTGGTCTCAATCCTGCCGGAGATGTTTTTGTTTAAGATGTAGGTGACATTTACCAGATCTTTGCCCGACTGGAAGGATAGGAAACCGGGAGTCTGGGATGCAAATACGGGTATTCCGTCCGAACCGAGGGTTATGGGTGAATATGCCGAATAGTTGAATGCATTTAGCATTATCAGTGTGTCTATCTTCTCTTTAAGGGTTCCGAACTGAGATTCCACGGTTCTCATGTGGTTGGCCTCGGCATCTTTCATGGCAACCGGCACATACTGGTTCTGTATCATGCCGAAGAGGAACATGAACACCATGAGTGCCATTATCGTTCCAACAGTGGCAGAAACACCTTCGTCTGAATCTTTTGCAGGTCTTTTTGGAGAACGCATCAACTCACCGTCTCTCTCATACTATGATGTATTGGGTATATAAGCATTGTGTGGTAATCTGCCGTTGCTCACAAACCGAACTTCTTTTTCAAAGAGGACAATTTTTCCAGATAAACTTCCTCGGATATCTCACTTTCCGCCAGAGCCATGTCCAGAACCCTCTTTTCCGAGCGATACATCTCGAGCAATCTCTGTCCGTGTCTTTTTGCCACCTCTTCAAAATCCCGAATAAGGGATTTTCCCGCACCGCTCAGCCGATACACTATCTTCGGTCGACCTTCGGGAGGGAAAACCGCGCTCCTTTCCACAATCCCCATATCATGCAGAATGAGAAGATGTCTGTCAACGGACTGCCTCTTTATCCCGAGATGCTTTGCTATTTCTTCCGGATGCTCTCTTCCCTTTATGAGTTCATCAATTACTCTTATTCTTGTTTCGGATGACAGTGCCTTAAGAAGTTCAAAGGCCTTTCTATCCATGAAGGGGCATCTGAAAGCAGTATTTTAACTTTTCTTCTGATGTTATCTCACAATATTCTGAAAAATTCTCGGCGATTTTTGCACTTATCAACATTTATTTTAAAGAAAATCATAAATAACCCCCTTTCTATGCCGGTTCATGAGCGAAAACGATATCATAAAAAAGCTCGAAGAGCGGTATAAAAAAGGCGAGATAAGCAAGGAGACATACGAGTCCATAGTCAAAGAATCTCTGGAAGAGAATGCTAAAGAAGAGAGCGAAACATCGGAAGAGGAATACGAGGATGAAAGAAAGAGTGGAGTGGGCATTGCCGGCTCCGGAACGGTGGAGAATGTGAAAGGAGAATACCTGAAGATATCGGGCTCCGGGAAGGTCGAAGGCGATGTTGATGTCAGAGAGGTAAAGATAGCGGGCTCTGCGAAGATAGAGGGAGATGTCAGGGCGGAAAAGGTGAATTGTGCCGGCTCCTGCAAGATCGAGGGCGATTTGAAGGCGAGAGAAGTAAAGGTCGCCGGAGCGATGAGCATTGAGGGCCGCATGGAATCCGACTTAATTTATTTCTCCGGTGGAATAAAGGTCAAAGGCGATATAAACTCGAAGCTCCTGAAATCAGCCGGAGGAACGAAATGCGAGGGCAGGATTACCGCAGAAGAAAGGATTGAAATGGGCGGCTCCATATCGGCAGAGGCGGTAGAAACCCCAGCATTCACTGGGAAAGGCTCGATGAAGGTGGACGGACCCGTGAAATGCAGGAATTTCAGGCTGGAGATGAAGGGCAGTTCCTCTGCGGAATCCATAACCTCGGCAAAGGTGGAGATAATTTCAGGCAGCTCAAAGGGAATAATCTCCAGAATATTCGGAAAAGGCGGCTCGATGAAAGCAAAAAGGATAAAGGGAAAGACCGTTCATATCGAAAATACCGTGGCGGATGTTGTTGAAGGAGAAAATGTTAATATAGGGCCCGGCTGCAGAGTGAAAATTCTCAAGGCCGAAAAGGCTCAGGTGCATGAATCATCCAGTGTAACCAAAAGAGAGAGAAAAGAGGAATAAGATGGAATATGCGATAAAGACGGAAGGCATAATCAAAACATATCGTTCGAAAGAGAAGAAAAGACTGCTGAGAAAGGGAAAAAGGAAGGAAGTCCATGCACTGAAAGGCATAGACCTCGAGGTCAAAAAAGGGGAAATATTCGGCCTTCTGGGACCGAACGGTGCGGGAAAGACCACATTCATAAAGATACTGACCACGCTTCTGCTGCCCACATCCGGGAATGCACGGGTCAATGGTTACGATGTGATAAAAGAGGAGAGAAAGGTCAGAGCGAGCATAGGGTGCATGCTCATGGGCGAGCGCGGGCTGTACTGGAAACTGACTGGCAGAGAGAATCTGGAATATTTCGGAGCCCTCTACTATGTGCCGAAAAAGCAGAGAAGGGAGAGGATAGAGTATCTAATAAACCTTCTGGACCTCGGGGATTTCATCGACCGAACGGTCGAGACATATTCCAGCGGACAGAAGATGATAGTCTCCTTCGCCAAAGCGCTCATCAACGATGCTCCGACCCTGTTTCTGGACGAACCCACCATCGCCATGGACGTTCATGCCGCTAGAAAACTGAGAGAGATAGTGAAGGAGCTCAACAGGAACGGGAAGACGATAATATACACCACGCACCTTATGCACGAAGCAGACGAACTCTGCGACAGGATAGCGATAATCGATAAAGGCGAGATAAAGGCGATAGGCACTCCTGCCGAGTTGAAGGCGTCGATAAGGCAGAAAGGAGTCATAAGAATCGAAGGAGTCATTCCTCATAAGGCACTGGACTCTCTGCGCTCCATGGAAAGCGTGGAAGAGCTGGCAGTGGAGGAAAAAGGCGGAAAGGAGCATCTGAGGATAATAACCGAGAACAGCAGGAGCGCTCTCCCCGAGATAATAAAAACACTCATGGACAACAGCGCGAGTCTCGAGTTCATAAGCCCCGAGGAGCCTACACTTGAGGATGTATTCGTCAAGCTCACGGGCAGGACCCTCAGTGAGGACACGCGGGAGGTAGAGGATGACACTGAGTCAGGTAAACGCCGTTAATTCCCTCAGATTGACCTTGCATGTCACAAAGGTGCGCTTCCGAATACTTTCCAGATATAAGGGCTGGTTCGCTTTCGATTTCATATTTCCGATAGTCATGGCAGCCCTTCCGATACTGATAGGTGTCTCCGTTGCGGGAGGTCCCGCAAACGCTTCCAGCGCATTCAAATCTCACACCGGCACATCGAATTATGTCATCTACCTGCTGATAGGCTCCATAGTCATGATGACGGTGGACACATCCATGTGGCTCGTTGGAAACTGGCTCAGATGGGAGAGAGAAACCGGCACGATAGAATCGATATATCTCACGCCTGCAAGAAGACTGCACATACTCACCGGGGTCTCGTTTTACAGCGGTGCGAGGGCCGTATTCACCTTCATAGGTGCGTACATAGGCGGCTGCCTTCTTTTCGGGATAAATCCGTTTCAGGGGGACATGATAATGGCCATGCTCTTTCTTCTGGCAGGGCTCTTTCCCCTCTGGGGCATAGGATTTTTCTACGGAGCATTC
>WALJ01000093.1 GCA_015522885.1 Thermoplasmata archaeon | reverse complement strand
TGGATGATTTCAGGGATTTCGTGAAAACACATGATGAAATAGAAGTCATGGGATACATGGGTTTCGTAGATCCAGAACTTCGGGATATGATGAAAAAAGCATTGAATAAATCAGACGAACTCAATTATTCAATCCCTCTGGATAAGTATTTCAGAGACCTCGTCTTTGCGACATATGGTATCGGTGACCCGGAGGGATTTGAGATTTCCATGAACCTTCCGCTCTACGAAGGGAAGGCATTTTTCCCTCTCGGAACGAGTCCGGCATGGGGCAAGGTGGGAAAAATAGAGATAATGTTCTCCTGTCCGGATTCGTACTCTCTTTCCATCAACAGCTCGATGGAAGAGGCATTCTCCAACGGAAAGCACTATTATCTGTGGAAATCCGAGAATTCGGCTCCGGACTACGACCTTGAGGGAAAGCTCACTTATTCGGGAGACGCATGGAAGCCGATGTCGTGGACACTGAACGGTATACTCTACGACCTCTCCCCGATGCTCTCTTTTCTGATATATCTCTCGGCAATAGCTATGATATGGATGCCCGTAGAACTTTTTGTCGAAGGTGAAAGGCTCAGAGAACTGAGCCGCAGAGATGCATTCTATTTACTCTTTCGCTCCTATCTTTTTTCCATACTATCCCTCATTCTTGGCTTTTTCATAACTCTTTTGCTGATATTTGCGCTCTTTATTTCAAAGGAGAAAAAAAGAGTGAAACTATCGGAGATAAGACCTGATTTTCGCATTGCCTATTATCTTTTTATAGCATCACCTCTGCTTTTCATGCTTTTCTTCGCATCGTCTTTATTTGTGCCTCTGAGTGGGAATTATTCCACGGCACTCATATTCTTCTCTACAGCGTTCGTGCTCTATTTCAGCGCATTGCTGCTTTTCCACGTTCTGGCCTATAAAGGGATGAAAACAGAAGGACTTTTACATACAAACAGCATGGCATGGACTTTTATAGGACTCGGTACATCAGCTCTTTCCATCTTTTTATATCCGTTACTTATCCTTCATCCTCTACCCTCTGAGATGTGGTGCGGGCTTGGCATTTTCCTTCTCATCCTGTTTTTCCTTCCACTGATGACCGCAGCCGCTGTTCTGCGTAATGTCTTTCAATATCTCGGAGATTCGAAGTTCTGAAATCGGACTTATGTTTTTATATTCCTCTTCATTCCCCTTTTGTGCTCTCTAATTCCAACATATCCAAGGTATTTCGAGGAGATTTTCTCAAGCTCTGGACAGGGCAGTTAATCTCGAACTTCGGTGACAATTTCTTCTATATGGGATTGATGGCGATAATCCTGTTCAGGATGAGGCTGGATGCAGGATACCTCGGCCTGCTCATGGTTATGATGGCAATCCCCACCCTGATTTTCGGCCCCATCGCAGGAACTTATGTGGACAGATGGAACAGAAAGCACACGATGATGATGGCTGACATCCTTCGGGGCCTCATCGTTCTTTCTCTCATATTCTATGCGCAGCTCTGGTACATCTACGCGTCGATATTCATGCTTGCCACTGTCTCACGCTTTTTTTATCCGGCGCAGAGCGCCATCATCCCGGATATCGTGGAAAAGGATATCCTGCTCTCCGCCAACTCTTTCTCTCAGACGACATACATGCTTTCCGCAATACTCGGGCCGGCCATAGGCGCAGCTCTGGTAGGCATCTTCGGTATAGATTCCGTATTTCTCTTCGACGGGCTTTCCTTCTTTATCTCCGCATTTTTCATCTTCCTGATGCGCTACAGCGGAGCGATAAAAGGAATGAAAGACAGAAAGAAGAGCGAGAGAAATCTCTGGAAAGAAACGGCAGACGGAATAAGGTTCTCCATGAAAAATCCGGTTGTCAGAACGATAATGATATTCGTATTCGTTCTTGTTCTCTTCTTCGGCGGATTCGACCCTCTTTTTATGATATTCATAAGAGACATCCTGAATATGGGGCTTTTCAATCTCGGCATACTCATGAGCATGCAGGGCATCAGCTCACTTCTGGCATCGCTTGTCATCGGGATTGTCGGTGCTGCATTTTCGAAAAAGAACATGGTTTTGGGTGCATCCCTGACAATAGGTTCCACAGCATCGGTGCTTGTGCTATTTCCATATCCTTTCGTGGCATTTCAGGCGATGGCCTTTTTCGGAATAGGCACGGTGTTCTTCAGCACTCCTCTCACCACCCTTCTTCAGGAGGCGGTGCCCGATACCATCAGAGGAAGAGTTTTCGGAACCTTCGGAGCGATAATGCAGATAGCAAGCCTGAGTTCAATGGCTGTGGAGTCCATCGCGGCTGACCTTTTTGGAGTTCGAGAGGTGATGTTCACCGTCGGATTCTCTGTGGTTGTATTTTCCGCGGCATTCTTTTCGAAAAAGAAGAACAGGGAGATGTTCACATAAGCCCCAGTCAGTCCCAGAACCTCTTCGTTTTGGCATAGTTTATCTCCGCCTTGAGGATGTCTCCGAGAAGTTCCCACTCATCCCTGTGATACCTGCTCAGTATCCTGTTAGCGGTATCAGGACCTATGCCCCTCCCTGCAAGAAGCATCGCACCATCGTGCCCGTGGTACTTGATTATTTCAGCGCTCTTCACCAGCCACCTTATCCTCTTCAGTTCTTCCGGTCCGGGATTTTTCTTCTTTATTATCTCCTGAAATTCCTTCTGGTACGGTCTTATCATGGCAACCATGCTTCCCCCGCATCTGTTGCACTGCATACCGTCATGCACATCCGAGACCGCAGACCGCCATATGTTCCCACAATTGAGACAGATAAGCCTTATCTCCGTGCGCTCTATCCTCTTTTTCACGGATTTCAGTATCTCCATGCTCGGTTTCGAAGGTAGCACGGCACCGCCTTTCTGCCTGAGACCCATCCTGCCTATCTCAGAGAGCCTTGCCCTCACAACCTCGATTTCCCCGCTTTTTATCATATCGAGTATCCTTCTCGTGTTGTCCATATCCATGTCCTTCCAGAGTGTCATTCTCATTGCTTCCTCGAAAACAGGCGTTCCTCTGTAGAGCTCTATCAACCTGTCGATTCTTATGCTGCGCATATCCGCCCCCTTTTCGATGATTCCGAACTTCTTAGCTGAATACAGGAAGCGCCATTTGAACGGCTCGGAATTCTTAAGAACGATTCTCAGAAGAGCCTCCAACGTGTCCGGCTTTATCCTGTCTAGCGTTGCGATTATGTCCCTGCCTCCGAGAGGGAAGGCTGCCTGTATCATTATCCGATAGGGGTCTGTACCTGTATTGATGCTCGCCCCGTATCTCGCTGACAGAAGGGTGCTGAGTATGTGTGAAAGCGTGAGATTGACATTCGTTCCGAAGCATGCGTTTATCACGATTCCATCCCCTTCCTCGATGACGAGCCTTCTGTCCGTTGCCACGATTGCCCCGCCTTTCTCCGCATCCTCCAGCCATTTTATGTATCTCCCGGCATCCTCTTTTCTCACGGAATAATGCGAGAAATCCCTGATTCTTCTGAGCCTTCCGACCTCTCTGGCGACCTCGAAAGGCACCGGCAGGTCCTCTCCGCTCCATGATGGTATGCTGCCGAGGTCTCCCACAGGCTCCGCAAGTATGCTCTCTTCGTCCATATCCACGACCCTCCACGCCTTTCCTCTGACTATGAATATCGAGAATGGTTCTATGTAGGCGGCAACGAACTTTTCATCCAGCTTCGCCACCCTTTTTCTGGTTCCTATGTCAACTACCCAGTAGGAGCGCTCGTCGGATATCATGGATATGTTGTCGTAAAAATATTTTCTCGAGTTCCTTCCCCTGCTGAGCCTTTCCCCGCTGCGCCATATCTGCCTTATCTCAACAAGTTGATTGACGACCGAATCGAATTCCTCTCTTTCAAGCTCCGTGAAAGGATGCGCTCTTTTTACTAACGAGTATATTTCATCGGCACTAACATCCCTTCTCTCCACCACGATGGAGGTTATCTGATTGGCCAGAACGCTGAGAGGGTTCTTTCTGACGGTTTTGCTTTCAACCTCTCCTTTCACGGCCTTTTCGGCTATGACAGCGCCTTCTGCGAACTCGTCCTCATTAACCGCTATGACAGTGCCTTTTGGCATCTTTTCCATGCTGTGACCGGAGCGGCCGACTCGCTGCACCATTCTGGATACCGACCGGGGAGAATTGAACTGTATCACCCTATCAACTCTGCCGACATCTATGCCGAGTTCCAGAGATGAAGTGCAGATAAGGGCCTTCAGCTCCCCGTTCTTGAAGCGATTTTCCACCTCTATCCTCACATCCTTTGCAAGCGAGCCGTGGTGCAGTTCGATATCTTCATATCCCAGCATCGAGTATTGGAGCGCCAGTTTTTCACCCGTTTCTCTGGTATTCACGAAGAAAAGGCTTGCCTCGGATTCATCGATAATCGCTCTGCCCCTTCTCAGACATGCGGCCCACTCCGGCTCGGAAGAAAGCACGGCAGCAACCTTTTCGTCCTCTTCATCCGGCAGTGGCATCTCCACGTCTATCTCCATCTTCCGGATGCGGGAGACATCGACGATCTTCACATCCCTGCCCTTACCGACAAGAAATTTTCCTATTTCTTCGGGGTCTCCCACCGTGGCGGAAAGTCCGATTCTCTGAAATTCCCCGGCCACCTCAACGAGCCTTTCCAGAACGACGGACAACTGCGCTCCCCTCTCGTTGTCCGCAAGCTCATGAATTTCATCCACTATGACATACCTGACATTCTTCAGAAGCTCCCTCAGCTTCGAGCCTATGAGCATTATCTGCAGTGTTTCGGGAGTCGTTATCATAACGTTCGGAGGCTCTTTGATGTGCATCCTGCGCTCCTTCTGCGTTGTATCGCCGTGCCTCACCGATATCCTTATGTCCAGCTCCTTCCCGAACTCTCTCAGCCTTTTCAGCATGTCCCTGTTGAGCGCTCTCAACGGAGTCACGTATATCACGCCAATCCTTCTCTTATCTTCAACAAGCTTCGAGAAGACAGGCAGCATCGCGGCCTCCGTCTTTCCCATTCCTGTCGGCGCTATCAGAAGGACATTCTTTCCCCGAAGTATCGGCTCGAATGCTGCTTTCTGGGCCTCGGTGGCTTCCAGTATGCCGAGCTTTTCGGCAGCGCTCCGCACCTGAGGGTGCAGTATGGAAGAGGGCACGGAGTAAAATGGCTCTGGTTAAAGGAGTTTTGCCGTGGCTGCGTTGGAAAACAAAATAAGAAATAATCGGTTTGGTGGGGTAACTCACCTTCCCCTCCTCTTTCTATCCATATATGCGATGCAGCTCGCTCCCGACACTATCTTCTGACTGAAAACATGCCGAATGCGCCGATATGTTTAAATATGGGCAGTTATAGAGGTATTATTGTAAAATACTCCCTGCCGTTCCCTTCGGGGGACGGTAGGCTAAAATAGGTGGTTATATGGAAAGGGCCGTTGTATTCGTTGATGGAGCATATCTACAAGTAGTTTTGAAGAAAGAATTCAATGAGGCAAGGATAGATTTTGAGAAATTTTCAACTCTTTTGTGTGATGACTATGAACGCCTGAGAACATATTATTACTATGCGATGCCCTACCAAAGTAACCCCCCTACAGAAGAAGAAAGAAAGAGATACTCATCGGCAGACAAATTTATAGCGAGATTAAGAAAATTGAAAAGATTCGAGATAAGGTTGGGAAAACTAGCAAGAAGAGGTGATGATTTCGTTCAGAAAAGAGTGGACATACTCTTGGCCGTGGACCTTGTTAGGTTGAGCTGGGGCAGGCAGATAGCGACTGCGGTGATTGTGGCGGGAGACAGCGATTTCGTTCCTGCCATTCAGGCCGCTAAGGATGCAGGCGTTCTTGTCCGGCTCTATTATTCGAAATATTCTGTGCACAATGAACTTCTTGAGGTAGTGGATGAAGCTTTTGAGATAGATAGAGAAATAATAGATTCCTGCCCGATTGGGTGATTTTCTCTAGACCTGTTTATTGAAATAGATTGAAAAGATGATCTCCTTTGTTTCCGTCGGGTCCATACGAGCTTAATCACATACTTTCTTAAAAAGTTTGTGGTTATATGGTATGGCGCACTTCAGAGAGCGGAGAGCGCCCCCTCACCTTTTCCTCTTTTTCATCTCCGTATATGCGATGCGGCTCGCTCCCAGTGCTGCCAGAATGACGAAAATCGGAATGAGGAGAGGAGCGCCATAGTTCTGAGGCTGGCTCTGAGATATGCTCTCCGAATCGGGCGGAGCTGCGGATGCGGATAACGGTGCGGGAGGAGCGCTCTCTATCCCATTGTTCGGCGCTGTCTTCGATTTTGCCGGAATTATTCCCCTTGCGGTGCTTACGGTGAAATCGTCAGTGTCTATAGTTATCGTGTAGTCATACTTTACATAGACCCAGTAGGCTCTGCCGGGAATCAGGCTCTCGTCCGCGCTTATATTGTCCATGACGAACGGATTGCTGAGATTTGCGCTCTGCACGTAGAGGTATTCCACACCTCGGAGGAACTCCTGTACCTGGAACATCAGTGCGCCTTCCGCAAGATTCCATCCTTTATGGATGTATATCGTTATATTCCCTGTATGTATCGGAGACTCTCCGACTATGGTTCCGTAATTCGTGAAATTCACCCATAGGCCCATTGTCCTGTCGATTAGCGGGAACCCGAGGTTGTACTTTGCCGCCCTGTTCGCATTATAGGTGTGCCATGTTCCATTGAGATATACCATCGCCCTGTCCCATGAAGCGTTGGAGAGCGCTGTCGTTATGTCTGTTGGTGTGATAAGCCACGGGAAGGCTACCATGTGCCAGCCGGGAGTGTACTCTATCACTATCTGAGTCGGTTTCATCAGCGGATAATTGTCCGCACTGCTTCCGCCGGCTACCGGATATGCCGTGTCTCCGATTCCATCACTTCCAGCTTGGTCCTGATTCGCTCCCGAATAATTATCCACGCCGGTGTAATCGTCCCAGTAATTTCCTCCTGAAGGATATGAGCTGTTCCACGCATTATTTCCTGCACCTCCGTCATCCCATGCCTGATTGATGTTGCCCACAAAGTTGTTGTGCCATATCAGATTTCCTATGGAACCGATCATATATATGCCGTACTGGTTGTATCCCGTCGTCGTGTTGGTTATCGTTACCTGGGAGGACACCGCCACATATATTCCGACCGTGGCTCTGACAATGAACTGATTGGAAACTGAAACATTTTGGCAGTCTACAAGATATATCTGTCCAGCCTGTATGGTGTAATTTATCTGGGAATCATATACGCCGTTGAAGAATATCAGGGGTCTGTCATTGACGGTGTTGTTCACAACCTTATGGGATGCCCAGTGCTCGTACTGCCAGCCCCATATCATAAGACCGCATCGGTACATCGAATTGCTCTCCATCGTGATGTTAACGGTCGCATTGTCTCCGCTGTCAAAGACGACGCCCATCGAGTAATTCTTTATACTGTTCCATGATAGCTGGACATAGCTAGAATTTTCCAGCACTATCCCGTTGTCTCCCTCGGCCAGTGTGTTATGCGCTATATCACAGCTGCTTGAGTTAAGGAGGTACACTCCGTTTCCGGTGCCGGGAAGGTCGTTGTACGAGATGTTAACATTGGAAGATTCTGCGATGCGCATTCCGGTGTTCCAGTATTCCAATATGCTGTTGCCCGAGATATCCACACCGCTGATGCCGACGGCATATATTCCATAAAATGCGGACACGTTCATCTTATTGTTCTCCACCTTCCCGTCGGTCACATTGTAAAGGACTATCGCACTGTTCGGGTAATACGGCTCTCTCGGTGTATCGTTCCACGCGTAACCCAGTGAATTGTTCGCAATCACGAAATGGTAGGTGGTATTTCCGATGTATATGCAGTATCCGCCGTTCGGGCCGTCTCCATCTATCTCATAGTACTCTATTCTGTACGGATTTACAGCCGTTCCGTTGCCGGTCCAGTTCTCCGTGGCGGCCATGTTCTCCATCTCGAGATTGCTGT
>WALJ01000092.1 GCA_015522885.1 Thermoplasmata archaeon | reverse complement strand
GCTTCGGCAACTGGATACTTGCAAAGACGATGAACCTTCTCTTCGGTCTGCATCTCAAGGATTCCCAGTCCGGTATGTGGGTCTTCAGAAAGGACGCGCTCCGAAGACTTAACCTGACAAGCGACGGGATGCCTCTGTCCGAGGAGATAAAGATAGAGGCCTTTACCAAGCTCAGAGCGAAAGAAGTGCCGATAAAGTACAGGCCCAGAAAAGGAGAGGTGAAACTCAATTCATGGGGAGACGGCACGAAGAACCTGAAATTCCTTTTCAAAAAGAAAAAGATGATGAAGGAGATGAAAAGATGAAGAGAGATGTGATTTCGATGCTGGATGTGAAAGAGGACCTGAACGAGATACTGGAACTCGCATCCGAGATAAAGAAGAGGCAGAAATCCGGTGAGATATACGAGCCGCTGAAGAACAAGACTCTGGGGATGATATTCGAGAAGCCGTCCACCAGAACTAGAATATCGTTCGAGGTCGGGATGACGCAGCTGGGCGGACATGCCATCTATCTCAGCCCGAAGGACATGCAGATGGGAAGGGGAGAGACGATTGCGGATACGGCCCGGGTACTCTCAAGGTATGTCGACGGAATAATGTACAGGGCATTCAGCCATGATGTCATGCTCGAACTGGCGAAGAATGCCACGGTTCCGGTTATAAACGGACTCGACGACGTGGAGCACCCGACCCAGATACTCGCGGACCTTCTCACGATAAAGGAGCATAAAGGTCATTTCAAAGGCCTGAAGTTCGTATATGTCGGAGACGGAAACAATGTTGCCAATTCCCTTGCTCTCGGCGCCGCAATGGTTGGTATGGACTTCTACATAGCCTGCCCGGAGGGATATGAGCCGAATGCGTATCTCTGGGAGAAAGCAGGCAAAATAGCTGCGGAAAACGGCTCTGCCATGGAAATAATCAGGGACCCGCATGAAGCGGTGAAGGATGCCGATGTCATATACACGGACGTTGCCGTTTCGATGGGGCAGGAGGCGGAAGCTGAGGTCAAGGAGCGGATTTTCAGGAAATATCAGGTCAATGAGAAACTCGTTGGGAATGCGAAACCGGATTACATCTTCATGCACTGCCTCCCTGCACACAGGGGGCACGAAGTGACTGACGGAGTCGTCGACAGCCCGAATTCCGCGGTCTTCGACGAAGCAGAGAACAGGCTGCACGCCCAGAAAGGGCTGATGGTAAAGCTGATGAAATAATGAAAGGGATATCCGCAAGAGCCCGCCGCCTTCCTCCGTCCACGACCCTGAAAATGACGCAGATGGCCAGAGAAATGAGAGCACAGGGAAAGGATGTCATCTCCCTGTCCATAGGCGAGCCCGATTTCAGGACGCCTCAGGCAATCATAGATGCGGGAAAAAAGGCTCTCGACGAGGGTCTCACCCATTATGCTCCCTCTCTCGGAATTCCGGAACTCAGAGAGGAGATAGCCAGAAAGATGCGGGAAGAGAACAAGGTGGATGTGAGCGCCGATAACATACTCGTTACCGTGGCAAAACACGGGATATTCATGGCCTCGCAGTCCATTGTCCAGCATACGGACGAAGTGGTTCTGCCTGACCCGGGATGGGTTTCCTACTCCGCAATAAGCATATTTTCGGGAGCGAAGCGGGTTGACCTCGCATCGAGGGAGGAAGAGGGCTTCATACCCACGGAAGAGGACATCAAAGAGGCGGTAAATGAGAAAACGAAGCTATTTGTCATCAATACCCCGACCAATCCGACGGGTGCGATGTATCCCAGAAAGACTCTGAAGATAATAGCGGACCTTGCGGAGGACTATGATTTCTATGTTCTCAGCGACGAGATATACGAAAAACTCGTTTACAGGGGAAAGCATGTGAGCATAGCGTCTCTGGGAAACATGCACGAAAGAACGGTGACGCTCAACGGCTTTTCAAAGGCCTATGCGATGACAGGCTGGAGAATAGGCTGGCTTTCCGGGCCCGAGGACATAATACAGGTGATAAACAAACTGCAGCAGCAGACGATAACCTGCGTTCCTCCGTTCATACAGAAAGCGGCTCTGACAGCGCTCCGAGAATGCGCTCCCGAGATAGAGAAGATGAGAAAGGAGTTCAACAGGAGAAGGATAGCGGCCATAGGTAAGATAGGAGAGATGACGGTCATGGACGCTCTGAAGCCTCACGGTGCGTTCTATATCTTCCCGAGATATCATGCGGATGTCAATTCTTTCGACCTTGCGGAATATCTTCTCAGGGATTACGGAGTTGCGGTAACTCCGGGGGGCGCTTTCGGTGTCAGCGGTGAGGGGTACATCAGGATATCCTATGCAAACAGCATGGGAAATATAATGGAAGGGCTCAACAGGATAGAGAAAGGGATAGGCTCGCTGTAAAACTATCGAAGCTCGAAACAAAGCTGCGGGAAAGAGGCTGATAAACGGCCTTTTCCTGTTAAAATTTATCATTTTTTGACGAAGAGCGCAGGAATGGAAAGGATTGCCAGAGAACTCATGGCCGGGGAGAGCGCAGAGTAATTCACCACCCCAAAGTATAAAAACCTCATATCGATGGGCGGATTGTGGCATTTGAATCCCTTATAATCGGACTCGTAACGCTGTCGCCCCCGATATTCTTCCTTTACATGTATGTGGGAGAGCATGAGAACGAGTTCATGCATAACAAGATGATGCTGTACATGGCAATGGGGCTGATACTCGGTACCGTTTTCTGGGTGTTCGAAAGGCTGTTCTTTTCCATGGTCATGCTCATTTTCATAGCGTTTCTGGAGGAACTCACAAAATCCGTGATTCTCAACAGAAAATCCGTTCAGAGCAAGAAAGAAGCGGTGTGGTACGGCTCCGCCCTTGGTTTCATAATGGGTGCGATAATGGTATCGGAGATGATGTACGGGGATTACATGAGCTGGGGAAGTATAGAGCCATGGTCCATTATATCCTTCTTCGCTCTTTCGGTTTCATACTCTGCGATGCACGGCTCCACAGCCGCTCTCATAGGATACGGGAGCTATACAAACCGGTCATGGAGGTACCTGTTCAAGGCGTATCTCATCCATGTACTCTTCGTACTGATATTCTTTCTTCAAATATCGAGAGAGGTGATGATAGTTCTTCTGGTTCTGTATACGATGTTCAACTATGTGAGGGTTTACAGAATAATCTCGGAGTAGGGAAAGGTTTAAAACGGAGGCACATTGGAGGAATGAGAACATGAAGCTGAAACTCATTGAAAAAGGAAAAGAGCACATAGTCGTAGAGGTATCCGAACCGGATGACACCCTCATACAGCCCTTCGTTCACCAGCTGTTGAAACTTGATGAGGTTGAAGAGGTGAAATATCACAGGGAGCACCCTCAGATAGACCTTCCCGTGATAACCGTAAAAGTGAAGAAAGGAAAGCCCCAGAACGCCCTTAAAAAAGCAGCCAAAGCCCTCTCAAAACAGTATCGCGACGCTCTCGAAGGAATGAAGATATGAGTGAGAGGGAAATCGGAATATGGGGTTACATATCCGAATGCGAGGGCACGGAAGGGAGATTGAAGGCATTTCCCGATGATTTTCTGGTGGAAGAGATTCCGCTCGAGATAAAGGAAGACCCGGAAGGGAGATACACTCTGGCTTTTGTGAGGACCAGAAACTGGGAGACCAACCGACTGGTCCGCAATCTTGCCAGAGCCATGGGAATGAGCAGGAGAAGGATATATTTTGCAGGAACGAAGGACAAGAGGGCGGTTACGACACAGGTTATGGTTTTCGACGCTCCCTTGGAAGAAGTGCTTTCGGTGAATATGAAAGACGTGGCCATTCTGAATGCATACAGGGTGGCAGAGCCTGTTTTTCTCGGGGACCTCATAGGCAACAGGTTCGAGGTAATCATCAGGGATGTCGGAGAAAATGCCCTTGAAAATGCGGAGTGCACCGCAGAGGCGGTGAAATCGAAGGGAGGTTTTCCCAATTTCTTCGGAGTGCAGCGCTTCGGTTCGATAAGGCCCGTAACGCACATAGTCGGAAAAAAGCTCATAAAAAAGGACTTCAAAGGCGCCGTTGAAGCATATCTGGGAAATCCCGTCGAACTCGAGGGAAAAGAGGCGCATGAAGCGAGGAAATTCTTCGAAGAGACAGGGGATGTTTCGGAGTCTCTCAAACTGTATCCCAAATACCTGATGTTCGAAAGAGCGATGCTGAACCACCTTGTCCGCAATCCCGGAGATTACAGAGGAGCGATACGCTCACTGCCGGAGAACCTTTCCAGAATGTTCATACATGCCTATCAGTCGTATCTGTTCAACATAATTCTGAGCCGGAGGATTGAGGAGGAATATATGCCCGAACTGCTGGAGGGCGATATAGTCATGGGCGTTGAAAAGGGATTGCCTTCGAAAAGGGAGCTCTTTCAAGTTAAGGAACACAACTTTGATAGAATAAAGAATAGGGTTTCGGAAGGAAAGGCAGTTCCCACGGCTATAGTCTTCGGTTCGGAGCCGTATTTTGCGAAAGGAAAACAGGGCGAGATTGAACGGGAGGTCATTGAGAGGGAAGGTATAAATGCGGAGGATTTCATCTTTACCGACCTTGATTTCCTGACGAGCAGGGGAAACAGAAGAGCAATTCTCTCTCAGGTAATGGATCTGAGAATATCATTCAACGGTGAGAATCTCAGCCTATCTTTTTCACTTCCCAAAGGCTGCTACGCAACATCCCTTCTAAGAGAATTCATGAAGGTGGACGAACTCACGGCCTACGGATGATTAGATATGCCCGTATGTGCTCAGTGATTCTATAAGGAGTTTGTGCCTTTTCTGGCGGATGAATCGGTTGTTAACTATCACATCCATAACATCCACTCTCTTTCCTTCCGATGTCAATTTAAGCGCCTCTTCACACAAAAAGAATGCCAGAGGGTCATTGTTAAAGCTTTTGGAATCCACCAGAGTCGCATCTGCGCATCCCTTCACCCATTCGATTATATGTCTCGGATAGAGGATTTCTGAGACCACGCCTGTCGGATTTTTTCTTGCGACATTCCCCAGTATGGACACAAAATGAGTGTTGTCCTCGAATATGGCTATGGCTCTGTTCTCCTGAAACCTCGCAACTCTCAGGTTCAGAGTGAATATCCTCCTTTCGTCATGGCCGTATTCCCTTATCTTTTTGGATGCTCTCTCCGCAAAATGGATATGGTTGCCTTCTTCTCTTTTAATGAGGGATGTATCCGGAGTCATCGATTCCAGGTCTCTTAGCAGGATGTTTCGCTCTTTCAGACTCTCCGTAAGAGGCACGAAGACCACAACGGTGTTTTTCTCGTTCTCAAGTCCGAGTATAGGGGAAAACACTATCATATTCGTCCATCTTTCAATCTCCTCTTTGCTTTCAAAATTCCTGCCCCCACCCACATCTTCAAGCTCGGTGCCTCTCTGTTCTTCCATTTCCAGAGCTATCGAGCCCTTCCTTGTCTCAAGATTGAAAAGCTGCTTCTTTATGAACGGTTCGGAGAGCTTTATCTGCCAGTCCAGAGAATCCAGTTTCAGTGAAAGGCTCGCTATCGCCTTCGAATGGCTTCTTTCCCTTCGCTCATGCTCAGCCTTCAGTCTTTTAAGTTCTTCCTCTATCTCTTTTGTCCTGCTTTTTATAACAAGGGGAAAAACAAGAATCGGGAGGTGAAAAAACAGGAAGGATGCCAGAAAAATCAGGAGTAAGGCCCCTATTCTCAGCCTATAACCTGAATTCATTGTCTTCCCTTTCGGCCATCTCTTTTCCTTCGGAGAGAAGCTTTTCAACCTTTTTTTCCTCCTTTTCCTCTTTTT
>WALJ01000091.1 GCA_015522885.1 Thermoplasmata archaeon | reverse complement strand
GATGGTTTTTTCCGTAGAAAGCAGTGAAAGCTCCGGCAAAACCGTCACACTCCACATAAGCTCCGGGAATTTCACCGAGCCTTCCGTGCTTCTGGACGGTGTGCCGGTTAAGAAAGGCAGCTATTACGATGCGCTCTTCTCCACAGGAAATGAGGGGATATGGAACTGCACGGAAGCGGACGGAGAGCTCGTCATTCTTGTCTATGTCCCGCATTTCTCAACCCATGCCCTGACGATAGAAGAAGGGCGGACTACTCAGGATGTGGGTCCAGTGCCTCCCAGAGTCTCATCCGTTTCCCCGATACCGATAATCATTGCTCTTCTTGTCTCAACTTTTGCAGGCATACTCCTTGTGTGGAGGAAGAGAAACGGGACACCGTAATTTTTTTATATAGTTTATTACAATAGCGTATCTATGTTTCCCTTGACAGGTACGCTCCCGATGAGCTACTACAATAACCTGTACAGCCTTATGCTCCAATACGGCTATCTCTATGCCATAAGCTTTGTTCTCGCCATACTGGTCTATTTCCATGCTTTGTTCAGAGAGGTGGAGCCTGCGCTCACATGGGCCTTTATAACCTTCATATTTCCCTTCATAGGGGCCCTCCTCTACTTCATATACTTCATATGTTCGTGGAAGAACCTATGTGTGGGTAGGAAAGAGAAAGAAAAGGCCAGAGAAGTAATGAAGAAATGGGAGGATACACCTACTACAGCGGAAATAAAGAAGAGGGGGGAAGACATACCTACCACAGAGAGAAAGGAGAAAGACAAAGAAGATTCCAAAAAAATATTGGAAGAGCACTCCTATTCCTCCGGTTCGGAAGAGTCTCCTTTCAGAGTGAAGTGAGCGCAGGGCCCGACAAACCTTTAAATCCCAAAGCCCATGCGGTCTTGTGAGCGCCAAATCCCTCGGATGGACAGAGAAATATCGCCCGAAGAGCCTTGACGATGTCGTGGGCAACAGAAATGCCATAAGAAGGATGAAACTCTGGGCAAAGGGATGGATAGAAGGTCTTCCGTTGAAAAGAGCAGGTGCGGAAAACAGGGAAAGTAAGGGCGCGAAAGGTAAAGACGACGAAATAATGAAAAAAAAGGCGCTCATTCTCGCAGGGCCGCCGGGTGTCGGGAAGACGACGAGCGCTCTCGCGCTTGCGAACGAGCTCGGATGGAGCGTAATAGAGATGAACGCTTCCGATAAGAGGAGCAGGGATATCGTACGGGAAATTGTGTTAAACGGAGCGCTCTCCGAGGGTTTCAGGGAGGACGGGAGCTTTACGCTGTCCAGAGACGGCGAGAGGAAGCTGATAATACTTGACGAGGCGGACAATCTTTCAGGCAGAGAGGACAGAGGAGGAGTGCAGGCGATAGCCGAGGCCATAAGAAAAGGCTCGCAGCCGATGATACTCATAGTCAATGACCTCTACGAACTTCAAAGAAGGTCCTCCGTGTTCAAAGGGAGGAACTCGCCTGTGTCCGTGGTGAAGTTCAAAAGGCCGGAACCGGAAGAGATTGAAAAGGCCCTTCTGAGAATTGTGGAAAGCGAAGCTCTGGATATCGACAGAAAGCTGGTTTCGGAGATCGCATACCGCTCGAAAGGAGATGTCCGTGGTGCGATAAACGACCTTCAGTCCTTTGCCTATTCCGGTCTGGGTGTGGAAAGTGTGCTCGCGTCCGGACTGCGGGACAGAGAACTGGATATAAAGGAAGGCCTTAAGGCTGCGGCATTCTCGGGAAACATGAAGGATGCAAGGAGCGCTCTGATGAATATAGGTGAAAGACCGGAAAACCTCATGGCATGGATAGATGAAGTACTGCCGAGAATCGCAGGGAGCGAAACGGGTCTCGCAGAGGGCTATGCGCACCTCTCAGATGCGGACATCCTGCTCTCAAAGGTTTACAGGCGCGGGCAGTACGGACTGTGGTCCTACGCCACGGAAGAAATGGCAGCTACCCTTATGCAGGCCGGAAACAGAGATGCCTTTCCATCCGGTTTCTTCCCTATCTGGATAAGAGAAATGGGGAGAAGTAAGGGCATAAGAGCGGTCAGAAAGAGCCTTTCAAAGAAAATGGCCGTCCACATGCACACCACGACTGAAAGAGCGCTCCACGAAATTCTGCCGTATTTCCGCATCCTTTTCAACAGAGACGAGCGATTCATGTATGGGATGATTTACAGAATGCGTTTGGAAGAGAAAGAAGTCGAGTATCTTACCGGAGACTCCGCAAAGGCAAAATATGCCATTAAAGAGGCCATGAAAGGCAAAAAACCGCAGGAAGAGAGCGCCAAACAAAAAGGGCTCTTCGATTTTTGATAGATGAAAGTTTTTTGTGGGTTGTGTTTTTGGCGGAAGATAGAGAGCCCTCCTCTGTGAGAGTCTGCTGGGTTGTTGGCCATGGTTGTGTTTTTGGCGGAAGATAGAGGAAGTAAAGGAGAGACTATTGAATACAATAGAGAAATGAACAAAGCAGTCGTGCGGAAGATATAAGGACTAAAGGAGAGACTGTGTACCGGAATGGTGAAATGACATTAGTGGAAAGATGTTTCGATGTTTAGGTATGCAAGGAATGTGACCGAGATAGAAACAGATAACATGGGCAAAGAGATGTCTCGATGTTTAGGTATGCAAGGAATGTGACCGAGATAGAAACAGATAACATGAGCGTTCAGATGAGAGCGCAGGAAATATTTATAAAAAGAAGGCGTTTCACCGGCGTGAAAAAGATATTCAAGAAAGCCATTGCCATTGTCAAACCCGAGAGAAAGAAAACCCTACCGTTCATGTGTCCCAGATGCGGAGCGGAAGTGGATGCCACAAGCCCTGTCTGCCCGAAATGCGGAGCCCACTTTCTCATCGGAATATATACCTGCGGCAACTGCGGCGGAAGGGTTTCGGCGGACGACGAAGTGTGCCCTCACTGCGGCACATCTTTCTACACCGGAAAGGAGAGATATTTCTGCCCGGAATGCGGAGCGGAAGTGGAAAAGGATGCTACATACTGCGAAAAATGCCATTCCACATTCTGGAGCCCGATAAAGAGGGAGTTCTAAGTATCTTCTCACAGCAAAAATGGTGCATAGAATGAAAGCTTTGGTCATCTGCCTAAGGAAAAAGAGGAACGGAAAGGCTCGTTGGCGATGGGGGTCAAGCTATGACTGGTTTTAAGATTGAGTTGCTGATTGCAGAAGCTCTCGTATATGTTTTTTTGATGCTCTCTTTCGCTATGCAGAAAGATTTTGGACTGCTTTTTGGGACTTTAAGCGCTCTCTCCACAGTATTTGTTGTGATACATCCAGATATGAGAAATTACAGAAATCTCTGGCCGTGGTCTCTGGTTCAGTTAATGGCTGTAGTTACTCTATTGCTAACTCTGTATTTCTCTCTTAAAGTGGGTGGTATATATAGTCAGAGACATAATTTTCTAAACTAATGATGTCTCTGACTAGCAGTCTCTGAGCTGATTAAGCCCTCCTGACGGAGGGCAAACTCAGAACTCTCGTTCTTCGCAAAGCCTGTATTGCCTGTGGCATAAGTTAACAAAGTCAGGTCGGAGACTATAATCTAAATGAGACGCTCTCCTACCTTTTCACTTTCACTCACCCCCCGAATAGCTTTATAAAGAAGAGTACTCTTTACTCCTCGGTGAAAAAATGGACGAAATAGAAAAATTACCCGGCGTGGGGCCTGCGACCGCCGAGAAGCTAAAAGACGCAGGATATGACAGCGTGATGGCCATAGCCGTGGAATCCCCGAGGAATCTCGCTGAGATAGCCGAGATAGGGGACTCCGTAGCAGCAAAGATAATAAATGCCGCAAAAAAGGCCGCCGATATCGGAAATTTCGAGAGCGGCGTCGAAATAATGGAAAGAAGAAAGGAAATAAAGAAGATCACCACCGGCTCCGCCTCGTTCGACGACCTTCTGGGGGGCGGTGTCGAAACCGAGTCGATAACCGAGTTCTTCGGAGAATTCGGCTCCGGAAAGACTCAGATAATGCATCAGCTTGCGGTTAACGCCACGCTGCCGGTGGAGTACGGAGGCCTTGACGGAGAGGTTGCCATGATAGATACGGAGAACACCTTCAGACCCGAAAGAATCATCCAGATGGTGGGGGGTGCAAACAAAAAGCTGGAACTGGACATCAAACCCGAAGAGGTTCTCGGAAAGATTCATGTAGCGAGAGCATACAACTCCAGCCACCAGATGCTCCTTGTGGACAAGCTCTTTGACATCGCAAAGGAGAGGCCGATAAAACTGGTTGTTGTGGACTCCCTTACCGCCCATTTCAGAGCGGAGTACATGGGAAGAGGCGCTCTTGCGGAGAGGCAGCAACTGCTGAACCGGCATATGCACAAGCTTCTGAAGTTCTCGACCCTGAATAAAGCAGCGATATGCGTAACCAATCAGGTTGCCTCGAAACCGGATGCCTTCTTCGGAGATCCGACGAGACCCATAGGCGGCCACATCGTGGGGCACACCGCCACATTCAGGGTTTATCTCAGGAAATCGAAGGGAGACAAGAGGATAGCGAGGCTTATAGACTCTCCGAACCTTCCGGAAGGAGAAGCGCTCCTGAGGATAACGGAAGAAGGTGTGAGCGACTAACTTCAATCGATAAAGAAGATAAGAAACGCATAGTAATAGCAGAGGAATGGGTGAGCGTCGGGCGAGGCCGGCCATTAGAATAACGGAAGAAGTCATAACGGATTAATCCGGCACTCTGCCGTGAAAAACCCTCCTTTCGAGACGCCTCTTTCAGAGCGGGAAGCTTGACCGGCCGCCATGTCAAATGGTAATCACCCCCATCTTCCGATTCATGACTCTAAGGTGCTTTCGGATGGGATCATTCTTTCACCTCCACATGCACACCACAATTCCGATTCATGACCCCAAGGCGCTTCCGGATGCAGCATTCATTCGGGAATGTGATAAAATGACGACCCTGTATCTACTCGCCATCTCATCTCGTTCGATAGCTAGTACAGACAAAAAGTATATAGACAAGGTATGTAATAAGGGTGCGAATTCAAGGAGGAAAAATCATGCTTGAGGAAATCTCGGAACTCATCGGCCTTCAGGTGTATACGACCGACGGAATCTTCCTAGGCAACGTCAACAACGTTGTTCTGGATCTGGAAACGCAGAAAGTCTACGGACTCTTTATAGGGGATACCAACCCGCTTCT
>WALJ01000090.1 GCA_015522885.1 Thermoplasmata archaeon | reverse complement strand
CACGGACGGAGTTCATCGATATGGATGCGGTGACCCTCTGGAGTAATCTGAGGCGCGCCATGTCATTCTGGGAAAAGACCAAACTGCTGTTTTCCGGCATCGCCACCATGTTTACATCAAGAAAGACTGTGGAAAGAGAACTGGATAATTTCCAGAATCACGAGGAGGCATACATGGAACTTCTCGGAGAGGAATATCCCACAATGAAGAAAGCCCTTGTGGATGACCGGAATACATACATGGCCATGAAAATCAGGGATATGGCACACTTTTACAGAAATGTTCTGGTAATAGTAGGGGATGCGCATGTTGCGGGAATTACAAAGATTCTCGGGAGAAGGGACATAGAGATAATTCGGTTAAAAGAACTCCAGAGCGGTGAGAAAAAGGAGAATGGCGGACAGAGAGAGATAACCCTCTCTTTCACCACAGAGGTATGATTCCTTATATATCCTTAAATTCAATCCCCATCCATGTATTCCCCCCTGAAAATCACTTTTCCGATTTCTGGCGCATTTCGTCAGACATTCTATATTATAATTTTTAATTGCGGATACCAAGTGTGGCTCCGAAGCCGTCCCGCCCTGAAAAATTCTCGGGGGTGGAGGCGGACTCAGAATCTCTGCATAGATTGGAACAAGGCAATCCGCAAAGTATCTATCAGGTTTTATTTCATAAATGGCCTCGGCCAGTCCCTCGCAGGAACGGAGGTCTCTTTTATTGTCCTCGGGTTCAGCCATCTCGTTATGTTTATCCAGAATCCGGCCTTGTCGTTTGTTCCCGAGTTCCTCGCACCGCCGAAGGGCTGCCTTGCAACTATTGCTCCCGTCGGTTTGTCGTTTATGTAGAAGTTTCCTGCCGTATATCTGAGTCTCTTCTCCGCAGTTATAACGGCTTCCCTGTCCTTTGCGAATATGGAGCCTGTGAGTCCGTAAGGCGTGCTCTCATCGCAGAGGTGCAGTGCCTCTTCATATGCATCATCGGGATATGTGTAAACCGTTATTATGGGTGCGAATATCTCCTCTGTTATCAGCTTACCCTTCGGATTTGTCGTCTTTATCACCGTTGGCTGTATGAACCATCCCTTTGAGGAGTCATATCCGCCGCCGTAGATGAACTCGTATTCATCCGGATGCTGTTTTGCATACTCCAGATAAGAAACGGCCTTGTCAAAACCTTCCTTGTTTATCACGGCACCCATGAAGTTGTTTAGGTCCTCGACAGGGCCGTACTTCACTTTCGGTATTTCCCTGAGAAGGTAGGATTTTATCGGCTCCCAGAGGCTCTCGGGCACATAAACTCTGGCTACTGCGGAGCACTTCTGTCCCTGAGCTTCGAATCCGCCTCGTATTATGTTAACTCCAACTTCGATTGGATTGGCGCTCCTATGTACCAATATGAAGTCCTTGCCACCTGTCTCGCCGACTATTCTCGGAAAATTCTTATAATTCACAAGATTTTCACCTATTGTCTTCCAGATCGTTACGAGTGTCTCATAGCTTCCTGTGAAATGCAGTCCTGCAAAGTAAGGATGTTTGAGAACCACATCGCTGTGCTTGCTTGAGAAGGGCACGAAGTTGATGACTCCTTTCGGAAGACCTGCGTCCATGAGCACTTTCATTATGTAGTAGTTCGTCAGTATGACCGCTCTGGACGGTTTCCATAGGATGGTGTTTCCCACCATCGCAGGGGCTGTCGGCAGGTTTCCGCCGATGGAATAGAAATTGAACGGCGGCACGGCAAGGATGAATCCCTCGAGAGGTCTCCAGTCGAATCTGTTGTACTCCATGGGCGCCTGGTCGGGCTGTTCTTCATACAGGAATCTCATGTAGTAGGTGTTGAACCTCCAGAAATCCACGAGCTCCGCAAGGTCTATCTCCGCCTCGAACGGTGTCTTCGACTGGTTCATCATTATCGATGCTATGTTCTTCGTTCTCTCTGGTCCAGCAAGCATATCGGCGGCTTTCATAAATATCGCAGCTCTGTGGTACCAGTCCATATCCGCCCATTTCTCATGAGCGTCAAGGGCTGCATCTATCGCCTCTTTCAGTTCACTCTCAGTTGCGAGGCTTGCATTCGCCAGAAGCACATCGTGCTCATGGGGTGCCCTTACCTCTGCGATTTCCCCTGTTTTTACCTCTTTTCCGTTTATTATCAGAGGTATCTCCTCGGTCCTCGATTTCATAGCCTCTATCTCTTTCATGAGTGCCTCTCTTTCCGGGGTTCCCGAGGCGTAGCTGAATATCCTGTCCATCTCATTTTTCGGTTTTTCAATGCTCCATATCATCTCATCACCTCATATGTCAAATTTCACTCCCTGTGCGAGCGGGAGGTCCTTTCCATAATTTATTGTAACCGTCTGCCTTTTCATGTATGCTTTCCACGCATCGCTTCCGCTCTCTCTTCCTCCGCCTGTTTCCTTTTCACCGCCGAAGGCACCGCCTATTTCGGCTCCTGCCGTGCTTGTATTGACATTCGCTATTCCGCAGTCAGAGCCCCTGTGGGAAAGGAAATACTCCTCTTCCTGTAGGTCAGTGGTAAATATTGCGGATGAAAGCCCCTGAGGCACATTGTTGTGCATCTCCAGTGCCTCTTTGATGGTACTGTATTTCATAACATAGAGGATAGGTGCGAAGGTTTCCGTCTTTACCATTTCCATGTCCTGATTCGCCTCTATTATCGTCGGCTTGACATAGTGCCCCCCTTCCAGACCGGGGATGTTCGCTCTCTCTCCGCCGTATATCAGTTTTCCCCCCTCTTCCTGTGCTCTCCTGATGGCATTCAGATAATTATCCACCGCTTTTTCGTCAATGAGCGGGCCCATAAGAACGCCTTCTTCGAGAGGATTGCCTATGCTGACCTTTTCGTATATGTTCTTCAGTTTCGCAAGGAACTCATCATATATCGATTCATGGAGTATGAGCCTTCTGGTGCTGGTGCATCTCTGACCGGATGTTGCGAGAGCCCCGAAAGCCACGCCTTTCAATGCATTGTTGATGTCAGTCTTGCCGCTCACTATCGCCGCGTTGTTTCCGCCCAGCTCGAGTATCGTCCTGCCCAGCCTCTTGGCGACATTCTCAGATATCCTCTTTCCCGTGGGTATTGAGCCTGTGAAAGATATAAGGGGCAATCTCTCGTCCGTGGACATCCATTCGCCCACCTCTCGCCCTCTTCCGACCGAAAGGAAGAATATCGGCGGGTAACCGAGTTTTTCAACCGCCCTGTTGACTATCTTCATGGTGGCTATGGCGACGAGAGCGCCCTTGCTGGACGGCTTCCACACGGAGGGATCCCCTGCCGCAGAGGCAATCAT
>WALJ01000089.1 GCA_015522885.1 Thermoplasmata archaeon | reverse complement strand
GTGAGGATAAAGAGGGTGCTTGAAGAGATATCAGGGAGAGAACTGCCGGATGACTGGTGGCCCTACAATGCGCTCTGCGAGAAATGCGGAAGCCTGAAAACCGAGGTACTCTCCTATGAATATCCGTATGTGAAATACCGCTGCGAATGCGGGCACGAGGGGAGCGCGGACATAAGAAAAGGTGAGGGGAAGCTGGTCTGGAGGGTGGAATGGCCTGCGAAATGGTATGCCTACGGGGTAACATGCGAACCATTCGGAAAGGACCATGCGGCCGCAGGAGGTTCGTATGATACCGGCTCTCTTATCGCAAAGGAGATTTACGGCATCGAAGCCCCGCATCCCGTGCCCTACGAATGGATAGAGCTGAAAGGCAGGGGTGCGATGTCATCCTCCAAAGGCGTTGCGATAGCGGCCTCAGATATACTGGACGTCATTCCGCCCGAGGTAGTGGTGTTCTACATCGCGAGGTATCAGCCGACCAGACACCTCGAATTCGACCCTGGGCTCGGATTGCTGGGCCTCGTGGACGAGTATGACCGCTTCGAGAGGATATACTACGGAGCGGAAAAGGCAGAGCTTGAAGACAAGGAGGAGGACTGGAGAAGGGCGTATGAGCTCTCGCAGACCCGCGGGATAAGGCAGAAGATGCCGGTTCAGATATCCTACAGGCATCTGGTGAATGTTGTCCAGATAGCCTCCGATTTCGAAGCGGTGCTGAAAATCCTGAGAAGAACGGGCGAAATAGACGAATTGAGCGCAGAGGACGAGGAGTATCTCAGAGGAAGGGTCGAGAGGGTGAGGAAATGGCTGGATACATTCGCCCCCGATTCGGTGAAGTTCTCGATAACCCCGAATGTTACCGGAGATTACAGCGAACGGGAGGGCAACTTTGCAAAAATCCTGTCGGAAAAGCTCTCGGATTGCGAGTGGAACGGAGAAGCGATACACAATGCGATAAGGGAGAGCGCGGAGGAAGCCGATATCCCGATAAAAAAGGCATTTAAAGCCCTTTACAGGGCATTCATAGGCAAGGAAAAGGGGCCGAGGCTCGGATACTTTTTAAGCACCATGGAGAGGGAGTTCGTGACATTGACGATCAATGAGATTAGAGCGCAGTCCTGGGGAAAATCTGGATTCAGGGGTTGGGACGGAGAGGATTAGAGAGATTTCAGAAAAGGTTCCGGGAAGCTGATTCCGAAGTTATTTTTAGATTTTCTTTTTTCATGATGTCATCCCCGTCGTAAGAGCATATCTCATCGATGCATTATAGGCAGTCTCCTTAATAAAGATTTTGTTGATATATCTGGCAAAATCCCGTTCGACAAACCCTTTTATATCCAAGGGCTATGCCTAAGCATGGAATCATGGGATGTGCGGGCGATAAGCGCCTCATACACCGTGGAAAACGACGAAGTCGTCATCGAGATATTCGGAAGGACCTCGAACGGAGAGTCGATTACCGTCAGAAATAAGGACTTTTTGCCCTACTTCTTCATCGCCGAGCCTGATGAGCAGGCAGTCGAAGAGATAAAGAGGCACGAGGAATATATCGGCTCGGAATGGGTGAATCTCTGGGTTCCGACTGCGGAGGAGCTCGTCGAAAGGAAGTGCCTGAAGGTCACGATAAGGCACCCTTGGAAGGTCCCCGACTTCAGGAACAGGTACAAACACAGGTTCGAGATACTGGCCTCTGATATCCCGTTCGCGAAGCGCTTCATATACGACAACGACATAGGTTCCAGCTTCAGGGTCACCGGAGAGAGAATCGAGAGCGAGAAATACACGACGGAGCTCGTTGTGGATGCCGAGAGCTTCGAGAACATAGAGTCTGTAAAACCGCCCCTGAAAATCCTCAGCTTCGACATAGAGAACTCCATAAACACTCGCGAGATATATACCATCGGATGTGCCGTGCATTTCCGAGGAGAGACCACTACGAAAGCGTTCTCCGGAGATGAGGGCGAGATAATAGGCGATTTTCTGGATTATCTGATAAAAGAGGACCCCGATATCATCACGGGCTACAACATAGACGGCTACGACATCCCGCTTCTTCTGGAACGGTCTGAAAAGCTGAGGCTGGGAAAGATGAACATCGGAAGGGACGGCTCCCCTATCCGCTCCCTCGGTGACCGCTTCTGGAAGACGCACGGAAGGGTGATTGCGGATGCATGGTGGAACGCGAAGCGCGAGCTCAGGCCGAAGAAAGAGACCCTCAACCACATATCCCTGCTGCTTCTCGGAGAGAAGAAGGACGATGTCAATCCGAGGCACATGGACGAGGAGTGGAAGAACAACAGGGAGAAGGTGATAAAATACTGCATACGGGATGCGGTTCTCGCCCTGAAGATACTGCTGAAAATAGATGTCATAGAGAAAAATCTGGACCTCGCCACGGTCTCGAAGCTCCCTCTGGACGATGTGCTCAACGGGAACACCTCCGCGCTCATCGATTCCATACTCATACGCGAGACGGACAGGAGGAAGGTAGGGGTACCGCAGATGAAGTTCAGGGGTTCGAGAGGCGAGAAGATAGAGGGAGGGTATGTGCACAGCATACAGCCGGGGCTCTACCACTGGGTCATCGTCCTCGACTTCAAGAGCATGTATCCGAGCACCATAATCGCAAACAACATCTGCTTCACAACGATAAGCCCGAAAGGCAGCATAGTCAGCCCGATAGGTGTTAAGTTCCTCGACAAAAGCGTGAGAAAGGGGATACTGCCGGAGATACTCGAAGAACTCATGAAAAAGAGGGATGAGACAAAGAGGCTCATGAGGGAGGCTGAGGATGAGGAGGAGCGCAGATATTACAACGGACTGCAGGCTGCGATAAAGATACTCATGAACTCGTTCTACGGTGTGTTCGCTTCCTCTTTCTACAGGTTCACGAACAAGAGCATAGGTGCCAGCATAACGGCGTTCTCAAGGGAGAACATAAAGACCGTGATAAAGAAGCTCGAAGACAAGGGATACAATGTGATATACTCGGACACCGACAGCGTCTTCTTCGAATCTCCCGAAAAGAGCCTCGAAGGCGCCATGAAAATCGGTAACGAGACCTCCGAGGAGTTCAGCAAAGGCGGAATCACCCTCGAGTTCGAGAAGGTTCTCAATCCTTTCTTTTCACACGGAGCCAAGAAAAGATATGTGGGAAAGATAGTCTGGCCACAGAAGGACGAGATAGTTGTCAGAGGCTATGAAATAAGGCGCACCGACTCCTTTGACCTTCAGAGCGAGGCGCTCATGGCCGTGTTCGAGGACATCCTCAGCGGAGACACGGAAAAAGCCATAGAAACCGCCAGAAACATAGTGAAAAAGGTGGCAAACGGGGATGTTCCGATATCGAGCCTTGTGATATCTCGCACCTGCAAGGACTATAACTATTACAAAGAACCCGATTCCATGGCAAATGTTCAGACTGCGAAGAAGATGGAAGCCAAAGGTTATGAGTTCGTTCCCGGAATGAAGGTCTCGTGGATAGTTACGAACAGCAAAAAGACCCCTCAGGAAGTGGAACCGTACATAGACGGGGAGGACTTCGATGCCAGACCTGACTGGAACTACTATGCCAGACGGGTGGCGATGACCCTTGCAAGGGTGACAGAGGTCTTCGGATGGGACGAGAATGCACTTCTCAGCGGTATAAGCCAATCCACCCTCTTCGATTCGTTCGGTTCGTCAAAAAGGGAAAAGAGAGACAAAGGGCCGGAAAAACCCTCAAAAACCACGACTCTGGACGATTTCATGTAACTCTTTACCAATGCTTTTTCATGGACGCGTGGTGTAGCTTGGATATCACCGGGGCCTCCGGAGCCTCTGACCCGGGTTCAAACACGACTCTTTTCTGACAAAAAGAGCCTTGCTCGCGGAGGCGTAACTCCGCTCGTCCCGGCCGCCCGTTTGGGCCTTACCTGTAAAAACCCATTTATATTATGTATTGTCCCTACCAACAGATGGAATTCTCAGCATGGGCCTGTAGTGTAGCTTGGATATCACCGGGGCCTCCGGAGCCTCTGACCCGGGTTCGAATCCCGGCAGGTCCGTAGGGAGATGACATCTCCCCTTTGTTTTCCGAGGTGCGCTTTGCCGAAGGAAAAGGGCACGTCTGTAGGGATTAGAAAAACATCCTTTAAATAGAGGTGAATTTCCAAGCGGTGATTCGTTGTCAAAACACAGAATAGCTGTACTCCCTGGAGACGGAGTCGGAAAAGAGGTGACGGAAGCTGCCATGATGGTGCTGGAAAAGGTCGGACCGGATGCGGAATACATCTATGGAGACATAGGCTGGGAGTTCTGGAAGAAAGAGGGGAACCCGCTTCCGGAGCGCACCATCGAGCTTATGAAGAATACGGATGCCGCGCTCTTCGGCGCCATAACCTCGAAGCCCAAGGAAGAAGCGCAGAGAGAGCTTGCACCGGAACTTCGGGGCAAAGGTCTTGAGTATTACAGCCCGATAGTGAGGCTCAGACAGCTTTTTGACCTCTATGCCAATGTCAGGCCTGCGAAAGCGTATCCCGGGAACCCTCTCAATTACAGGGACAACATCAACATAACGGTTTTCAGGGAAAACACCGAAGGACTGTACAGCGGAGTGGAATACTATCCGGTCCCTGAGAATGTGGACGAGGCTTTTGCCGGGCATCCTCGCTATGCAAAATTCCTCGAGAAGGAGAAAGCGATATCACTGAGAATTATCACAAAGAAAGGGGCCGAGAGGATAGTTCGCACAGCCTTTGAGTACGCAAAGGAGAACGATTTGAAAAACGTCACTGTCGTGGAAAAACCGAATGTTCTCAGGGAAACGAGCGGCCTCTTCGTGAGAACCGCAAGGGAAGTTCACAAAGAATATCCGGAGATTGATATGTGGGAAACGAACATAGACGCTCAGGCGATGTGGCTCGTGAAAAATCCCGAGAAATACGATGTTTTGGTGACCTCCAACCTCTTTGGGGATATCATTTCGGACCTGGCATCTCAGTTGGTCGGCGGTCTCGGATTCGCTTCTTCCGGAAATATCGGCGATGATTACGGAGTGTTCGAGCCTGTTCACGGTTCCGCACCGAAATATGCGGGACAGTACAAGGTCAATCCCATAGCGATGATAAGGGCCGTCAGAATGATGCTGGACTATCTGGGAGAGCATGAGAAAGCCGACAGACTGGAAAAGGCAATAGAAGATGTGGTTCGAGAAGGAAAAGTGAGAACATACGACCTGGGCGGAAACTCGGGCACTCTGGATGTCGCAAAGGAGATTGCAAAGAAGTACGAGGAACTTTAACCCAATTCCGCAAATCCCTTAATTTTTTCAGCTATTTCCCTGTCATCGAGAGCGCTCTCCACCTGTTCCCATGTCTCGAACGGTCTGCCGACAATGAGGCGGAGCGCTCTTTTCTTACCTACCCCAGGAAGCTCTTCTATAGCTCTGACAGGCGCACTGTTTATGTTCAGCGGTATCTCGACGCCTCCGACGCTCCGC
>WALJ01000088.1 GCA_015522885.1 Thermoplasmata archaeon | reverse complement strand
CTGTGGAGTATCTGAGAAAGAACATCGAAAGCTATGTTGGGAGGACGGCTGAGGACGTCATGAGGCAGATGCTTGCGAACAGGTACGGGAAATCGGGTCGCTGGTGGCACAAGGATGCGGAGATAGACATCGTAGCCCTGAACGAGAAGAAAAAAGAGATCCTGTTCGGAGAGGTCAAATGGAGGAACAGGCCTGTTGGGTGGAATGTTGCGGAGGAACTGATGGAGAAGAAGGAACTGGTGGAATGGAACAAGGGAAAAAGAAAAGAGCGGTTTTTAATGGTCTCAAAATCGGGTTTCACAAAGAAATGCCTTGAAAGGATGGAATCTGAGGGAATTATGCACTGGGATTTGAAGGATATCAAAAGGATGGTAGGAAAGAATTTGTAGAAAACTTTATACCTATGAAGTATTATACCGCACAGGTATGCAGTTCTACGACCGACAAAAAGAGATGGATTTCCTGAGAGGCCTCAAAGGAGGCTTTTTCGTTGCAATAGTCGGCAGAAGAAGGGTCGGGAAGACGAGGCTCATCAATGAAGCCTTTCCTGAAAGGATATATCTCTTCGTTCCGGAGGACAAAGAGGAGAGCATGACGGCATCCGAATGGTCCGAGGAGGTGAAAAGGCACATCCCGATGCCCGAAAGCAGGAGCATGACAGAGATACTCGACTTCCTCTTTCGCTCCGGGAATCTTGTTTTCATAGATGAGTTCCAGAACCTCGGAAAGGTCAGGAAAGGGATGGTCTCGGATATCCAGAGGCTTGTCGACGCACACAAAGAGAATCTGAGGCTCGTCATCGCAGGCTCCTATGTATCCATCATGAAAAAGATGCTCACGGATTCCAGAAATCCTCTGTTCGGAAGGGTGGATTTCATAATAAAGCTGAAGGAGCTGGAATTCCCTGTTGTAACACGGATGTTAAGGGATATGGGCTACGGGATAAAGGAAGCCGTGGAGTTCCATTCCGTGCTCGGGGGAATGCCGAAGTATTACGAGATACTTGAGAAGGTGAGGGGAAATCCGAGGAGATTCGTAGAGAAGATGTTCATCGAGGAACCGGCACCGTTCAGGTATGAAGCCGAAGTTATCCTCAGGAACGAGATAGGCTCCGAATACAGGAATTATTTCTCAATATTGGAGGCCCTCTGCCTTGGAAAGAACACGATGAGCGGGATGTCCGATTACCTCGGAAAGGAGGCGAGATCGATAACGAAGTATCTCGATTTTCTGATAAATGACTATGAACTGGTGCAGAGAAAGGTTCCTGTCACAGAGGATTTCAGAAGGTCGAAGATGGGCAGATATTTCATAGTCAATCCATTCTTCAGGTTCTGGTCGTATTTCGTGTACAGAAACATCTCTATTCTGGAAGAGGGAGATGCGGAAAGGGCAAAAGAAGTTTTCAGGATGGACTTCGACCAGTATGTTTCAAAGCATTTCGAGGAATTGGCCAGAGATATCGTAAGGAATTTTCTCGATTATCGGAAGGTCGGCTCCTGGTGGAACCGCAGAGGGGATGAGATAGACATCGTCGCCCTCAATGAGAAGAAGAAAGAGATACTGTTCGGAGAGGTCAAATGGAGGAACAGACCGGTGGGGTGGAATGTCGTGGAGGAACTGATTGGGAAAAAAGACCTTGTTCAATGGCACAACGAGGAGAGAAAGGAAAAATTCCTCATAGTTTCAAAATCGGGTTTCACCAAGAAATGCCTCGAAAGGATGGAATCTGAGGGAATTATGCACTGGGACCTGAAGGACATCGAGAGGATGGTAGCCGGGGCACGGGATGCCTGAGCCTTTAACAATAATCCTTAAATAGGATAATCCTTATTTCGGATTATGAAGTTCTATGACCGAAGGGAAGAGATCGGGATGCTCAGAGGCCTGAAAGGCCCTTTCATGGTCGCTATAACCGGAAGGAGACGGGTCGGAAAGACCAGACTGGTGAAGGAAGCGTTCCCTGACTGCCTCTACCTCTTTGCGAGTGAGGAAAAGAGCGAGAACATGCTTGTGGAGGAATGGGTCGAGTCCCTCGGCAAGCGGATGTATGTGCCCGAACTCCGAAGAGCGGACCATCTGGTGGAATATCTCCTGAAGAACGGTGAAAATATCCTGTTCATAGACGAGGTCCAGAATCTGGAAAGGGTGAATCCCACCCTGCTTTCGAGGCTGCAGAGGATCCTCGACGAGAACAGGGAGAGCGCCAGGATAATCTTCTGCGGTTCCTACGTGAGTATGATAAACAGGCTCTTCACATCCTCCAAGAGCCCTCTCTTCGGGAGGATGAACGTGGTAATTCCCCTGAAGGAACTGTCCTTCGGAACTGTTTCCGAGATCTCCCGGGACCTCGGTTTCAATTTCGAGGATTCCGTTGTCCTTTACTCAATCTTCGGGGGAATGCCGAAGTACTACGAGCTTCTCGAAAGGATAGGGAAGAAGAGGACATCAGAGATACTGGAATATCTGTTTTTCAGTGATATCGCCCCGCTCAGATACGAGGGGTCTCTCGTGCTTAGAAATGAGTTCGGAGGGGAATACAGGAGATATTTCTCGATAATGGAGGCCATAGCCTCCGGAAAATCGACGCTCACGGAGATAGCGAACGAGGTCGGGATGAGGCCCCAGACGATATCTAAGTACATCGTGGCGCTGAAGGACGATTTCGCACTTATAAGGCGGGATGCCCCCATCTCGGCCGGGAAATCCGGGAAATCGAGGAGCGGAAGGTACTTTCTGAGCAACAATTTCTATGCCTTCTGGTTCAGGTTCGTTCACAGGAACTATTCCGTTCTGGAGGAAGGGAACTGCGATGCGGTGAGAAAAAAGACCCTGGAACTGCTCCCTGACCATACAGGAAGGGTTTTCGAGGGTGTCGTCAGGGATATCGTGAGAAAAGAGGGTGACTGG
>WALJ01000087.1 GCA_015522885.1 Thermoplasmata archaeon | reverse complement strand
TGTTATCACCTGCTATTTACCGCGGTACTATATAAGCATTGCTAAGAGTATATCGAGCAATACGAGAGAGAGCAGGTCGAGAAATGCAAGGCTCTTTCCCATGGCGCTCACACTTTCCGAGACAGTTACCATCTTCACGGGAGTTCCGTGCCCGAATGTCCTTATTTCTCTCTTCTCTCTCTTTATCCGCACATCCGTTTTTTCAAGATTTCCAAGTGCGCTTTTAAGTGAGCGAACACATCCTTCTATTATCTTTTCCCGACCTCCTTTTGCTCCGACCGGATTCGTTCCTCCGTAAACTCTGTTGACATAGTGGTTGTCAGTCGTCATAACCTCCGCATTATTTGCATATTTTTCAGCTTCGGCAATTATGTTCTCCCTTAACCCTCTGACCATGTTGTTTCCGTCGATAACGATGTAAGCCGTTTTCTGCCCTTCCACATCGATGACCAGAGATTTTATTCCCATGGGGCCGATTCCGAAACCGATTCCGAGATTCGAGGCGGTTCCGATGCCGAGCTTCGCATCGCCGAGCTTTTCGTTTATCAGCATCTTGCCGGCTTTCAGAACAGCGCTCTCCATATCAGGATATTTTTTTGAGAAAACGAAGGTCTCATCCGCATGTTCCGAGGAGCAGTTGTGCGCATCTATGAATATCAGCCCTTCGTAACCCATGCTCCTTATTTTTTCGTCCAGTATTCTCGCTACCGAAGGGTCTATGTCCTCCGTACCGTGAGGAGACGAGGTCTCGGTAACAAGCAGCCAATCCCCGAACCTCTGGGCCATGACCTTTACTTTTCCTTCGATTTTCACTGATTTCGACACCTTGACCTTTTTTTCGTTCCCTTCGGGTTTCAAAGCATCCGCAATCTTTTCCACCTCTTCGAAACTCACAGGATTCATCTCATGTGTAGAGGCTCCGTGAGGAGATACGAAGTTTTCGCATTCGATTATTTTTGACAGCTTCCTCGGCATATCGCTGCCTCCCAGCTCCCCGAAAGGCCCCATATGTGCGGTGTGTACGCCCATAACTCCATAGAGCTTTTCTTTCCAGAAACTAATGGAAAAAATATCCACATAAGCATATTCCCCCAGAGAAGAAAACAGCTCTTCCATTCTTTTTCTCCCTTCTTCGGTCCTCTCTTTATAATGATCCAATGTCAATCTCGTGAATTCCAATCCTCCGACACCGAGAACCCTTCTGAGCGGTCTGTCCATCGTAGTTGTGAGGGCATATGCGAACAGAAGAGAGATAAAGAGGAATACGAGGTATAGAATGAAGAATTCTGAAGGCAGAAGGGTATTGAATTCGGTGAATCGAAGCATTGAGAAGGAGATAAGCGTTGAAATCGGATATGAGAGGCTGAGCATCAGTGCCTTTCTCTGGTCATTAGTTATTATTGAAGAGATATATACATGCCTGAGCCAGACCGGGAGAGTAAACGCCATGAGAAGCCCGTAAAGGGTCCACCCGAAACCCATCAATCCGCTCATGGAAACCAGAAAGAAGAGAGCAAATATGAGCTCCGTAAGTATGGTGCAGAAAAGCGATAAAAACAGCTCGGTCTTGAGCCAGTACCGCACCTTGATGAGCTTTGCAATACTCTGTGTGAATATTCCGGAAAGATAGGCGGGCAGAGCGAGAAGCACGAGGCCCGTGATACCGAAACCGAATAAAGCGGAAAAGACAGTGATGAGTAGGGCGCTAATCCACCATTTCGGTGCGGCAAAGACAAATTTTGTCTGCATACCCAGTTTCTTCATTTCCTTCTCTTTCATGTCTTCACTGCCTCGATTATTCTTCCGAGGGTTTTCTCACGGTCCGAGGATTCCTCGATGATTGTTCCGGTTACGATTATGTCCGCTTTGGCATCCGCTATCCTTTTTGCTGTTTCAGCGCTCCTTATCCCGCCTCCGACTATCAGAGGTATGTTTATCTCGGATTTTACGGCCGAAACCATATCGGTTGGCACCGGCTGCGGAGCTCCGCTCCCCGCTTCAAGATAAACGAGGCTCATGCCGAAGAATTCCGCCGCGAGAGCATAACCGACAGCTATATCCGTCCTGTTTACGGGAACCGGCTCGGCCATTCCAACCTCACCCACCTTCATACCGGGTTCCACGACTATGTATCCCATGGATATGGGCTCTATTCCCAGTTTTCTTATGACCGGAGCTCCGACCATCTGCTGCCTTACCAGAAATATCGGGCTCTTGGAGTTCAGAAGGCTCATGAAGTATATGGCATCCGCATAGCTGCTAATCGCTGCGGCGGATGTCGGAAATATAATCACAGGAACAGCCGTATTCTTCTTTATTTCCCGTATGGTATCATCCATCTTCTTCTGAGTAACACCTGTGGAACCTCCGACCATTATCGCATCTGTTCCGAGTTCGGCGGCTATATCGGCTAATTTTCCCGCTTCAGAAGCGCTCTGCTTGTCCGGGTCTATGAGGGTCATGTGCAGCCTTTCTTTCTCGAGTTTTCCGAGGATGTACTCCATCACCTTCATCAAATCACTGTTTTTGGAAAAAGCACACGGTATTTAAAGGGAGCGCTCCCAGAGTAAAATAGTCAAAAATGGAAAAAAAGAGGGGTGATGGCCCCTCTGAGGTGGTTGGGATAGTGTGACGAGCGCATCTTACGATGCACCTCTCCTTTTTCCCTTTTCCCATATATAGTATTTGGTGCAAGCACGGAACAAAGCCATGGATGCGGGAGAAAGCGCTCCATGTAAAGGGAAAGAGGGTAGCGATAGTGGACGACATAATATCCACCGGCGGAACGATAGCGAGGGCATCGGAGATGCTGAAGCGCTCAGGAGCACAGGAGGTCTACGCGCTCTGCACACACGGTCTTTTCATCGGGCCGGCAATCGAGAGGCTAACGAAGTCCACGGACGGCTTCATGGCCACGGATACGATAGAGTCAAAGTACAGCGAGATAAGCGTGGCGGGGGAGGTGGCGGAGAGATTAAGGAGGGAGTAACAGTTGGAAGGTATGGAAAGTGCAAGAATAGCGAGGATTTTAGGGAAGGCACAAAGTGCCAGAGCATATACCCGCCTGTTATATGACCGAAGGGCCGAGGCGAGGAAACCGAAGGTTTCTGTAGAGTTCCCTCCCCTTTCACATTCCGGGTCCGGGCGTTCTTACAGTTCTCGATATGCTTTGGAGCGGTGCCGTACGGATAAAATATAGACGGTGTTTTCCTCTCTGACTACGTCATAGAAGACCCTGTAATCCCCAACTCTCAGTCTCCAAAACTCAGAACCCTGAATCTTCTTGATATCGCCCTTCTCTCCGGGAAACGGGTTTTCTTTGAGTACGGATACTATCTTCTTT
>WALJ01000086.1 GCA_015522885.1 Thermoplasmata archaeon | reverse complement strand
CATCCTTCAGAAAGATAATGGATAGAGAGGTTCTGGAAAGATATGAAGGGGGTGCGATAATCGGCGATGACTGCAGAATCGGTGGAAAAGTGAGCATCGATGCTGGGGTAAGAATCGGAGCCGGCTCTAAGATTGGCTCCATGAACCATATAAAAGAAGATCTCCTGGGAGGGGCCGTTTGATGTGCGGAATAATCGGCTATTCAGGTTACAGAGAAGCTTCTGCCATACTCGTTGAATCCCTTAAAAAACTGGAATATCGCGGCTATGATTCCGCAGGCATAGCCGTGGCAGACGGAGACATAAAGGTAGAAAAAAAGAGGGGTTACGTATCCTCTCTGAGAGGTAATCTGGAAGGGCACACGGGAATAGGGCATACAAGATGGGCCACCCACGGAGAACCTAGCGATAAGAATTCGCATCCATTCACCGGATGCACGGGAGAATTCGCCATTGTCCATAACGGCATAATCGAAAATTACATGAGGCTCAAAGAAGAATTGACGGAGAAAGGACACAGATATGAGTCGGACACGGACAGCGAAGCTATAGTCCACATTCTTGAAGATGAATACAAGAGCTCAGGGGACTTTAAGAAGGCGTTTTTGAATACCATAAAGAAGCTCGAAGGCTCTTTTGCCATCGTAGCCATACACAGAGGTGAGGACAGAATATTTGGTGTGAAGAAAGAGAGCCCGCTGATTGCAGGTATGGGAGACGGGGAAAATTTTCTCGGGTCTGATATCCCCGCTTTTCTATCATATACAAACCGTGTGGTCATAATGGAGGACGGTGATGTGTGTGAGTTAACACCGGAGAGCCTGACATTCTATGATTTTGAGGGAAAAAAGAAAGAGAAGAAAGGTGAATATGTGAATTGGACCCCGGAATCGGCGGAAAAATCCGGATATGAACACTTTATGTTGAAAGAGATATTCGAACAGCCGATTGCTATGGAGAGCACGATACACTCCCTTTTCTCGGCAGACACCGACTTCCCTTATTACGGACGAATTACCATTGTGGCCTGCGGCACATCATATAATGCAGGTATGGCAGGCAAGTATCTTATCGAGAAGATCCTTGGCATCCCGGTGGATATATACTATGCATCGGAGTATCGATTAAGGCCGGAGGTGAGGGAGAGAAGTCTCGTAGTATTCATAACTCAGAGCGGGGAGACCGCAGATACCCTTACAGCCGCAAAAATAGCCAGAAAAAGAGGATACAAAACAGTCGGAATAACAAATGTCCTCGGAAGTTCGATAACACACTATGTGGACAATGTGATTTATACGTCCGCCGGACCCGAGATAGGAGTTGCGGCCACGAAAACATTCACGGCTCAACTGGCATCTCTGTATTATATGGGATTGTCTATGGGGGAAGAATACGGAATACTGCCTCAGATGAAGTTCGAAGAATTTATAGAAGGTTTCAGGAGAATACCGCGCCTTATAGAAAAGGCTCTTGACTATGAAGAGAACATCAAAAAGATAGCGCATAAAATATCGGATGAGGAAAATATGTTCTATCTCGGAAGAGGGTTGAATTATCCAATAGCCATGGAAGGAGCTCTCAAAATGAAAGAAATCTCCTATATACATGCGGAGGCATATCCTGCAGGCGAGTTGAAACACGGACCTCTTGCCCTCGTCAGAAAAGGAATTCCTGTGGTGGCGATAGTAACAAAGGATGAAACATACGATAAGATGATATCCAACCTGCGGGAGGTGAGCGCTCGAAAAGCGATGGTGATAGCGATATCTTCCGAAAGAGAGGTAGACAACTATGTTGATTACAGAATTCCCGTACCTCAAAACGGTTCTCTTTTTTCACCTTTCGCGAACACGGTTGCGGTGCAGCTGCTGGCGTATCACACCGCAAAACTGAGAGGTTGTGCGATAGATAAACCGAGAAATCTGGCGAAGAGCGTAACGGTGGAATGACATGAAGTACTCGGGGTCGTCCGGAATAAGGATGGAATGGGGTTCGGAACTTCTGAAAACGGGGAGAGAACTCGGATTCGCGCTCTCCGGAAAATACGAAAAAATTGTTATCGGCTCGGATTTCAGGGAGACCTCCGATGCTCTGGTAAATGAGATTGCAGGGGCTCTGCTCTCGGGAGGTTCGGGGGTTTATTATGCCGGAAAACTGCCCACACCGAGCCTTGCATATGCTGCCAGAGATTTTGATGCGGGACTTATGGTCACCGCCTCACACAACCCTCCGGAATACAACGGAATAAAGCTCTGGAACAGGGACGGCTCCGCTTTTTCGGAATCGCAGATGGAAGATATTGATATTTCGGGGTCTGTTTCCGGGTGGTATTCGACCGGAAAAATGCACTCTCTGGATGCGATTAATCTGCATAAAGAAGCGGTTATAAAGAGCGCGGGAAGGCTCGACGGGCTGAAAGTCGTTATGGACTGTTCCAATGGAGCATCCTTTGTCATAAGTCCGTATATCCTGAGAGAGCTTGGGGCCGAAATCGTAACTCTGAATTGCCATCCGGACGGCTCTTTTCCAGCTCATCCGAGCGAACCCTCCGAAGAGAATCTTGAATTTCTGAGAAAAATGGTTATTAAAACAGGGGCCGATATGGGAATAGCTCATGACGGTGATGCCGACAGATTTGTCGCAATAAGCCAATCCGGAAGATATCTCAATGGAGATATGATAATGGCGGTTTTCATAAAGGAATTCGGCTATGGAAAGGTGGTTGCACCGGTGAATTCCTCCATGCTTCTTGATGAGTTCGCGGAAGTGGAGCGCTCCAAGGTGGGAGATGCCAATGTCTCACGGAAGATTAAAGAGATGGGGTACGAGTTCGGAGGTGAGCAGAGCGGAACCCAGATATTCGCAGACTGGAGGCTCACACCGGATGCCATATATTCTGCTGTAAAGTTCTCGGAGATTGCACTGAATAAGAACCTTGATGATATTATAGACTCTTTTCCCGTATATGCCACACTGAGAAAGAGTGTGTTTTACGAAAATCGAAAAAAGATGGAGGACTCCATCGAGAGATTTCTAAAAGAATGCGATGTACTAAGAATAGACGGTTGGAGGGTTACGACGGACGATTTATGGTTTCTGATACGGTTTTCCGGTACGGAACCGAAGCTCAGAATAACGGTTGAGGCGAAAGATGAAAGAAAGGCAGAGGAGATGATGAGCCGGATATTGAAAGGCATAGGTGGTGAATAAGATGAGAGCTTTCATAATGGCAGCCGGAGAGGGTACGAGGATGTGGCCCCTGAGTGAAACGAGGCCCAAGCCCCTGATACCTGTCGGGAACAAGCCGATAATCGGACATATACTCGATGCGCTCGCGGATGCTGGGTTCAATAAAGCGGGCGTGCTCCTGGGAAGAGAAGGCAGGAAGATCGTGGAGAAATACGGCTACGAATACAGGGGAATTCGAATAGACTACAGATATCAGGAAGAGCGGCTGGGAACAGGTAATGCGGCGCAGTATGCCGAGGAATATGCGGAAGACCGAATTCTCTTCATCAATGGTGATATAATCTTCGATAAGGGAATGATAAATCTGATTAAGGTCGAGAAAAATGCGATTATCGGCGTTTTCAGAGAAGATGCGGAGCGATATGGGGTTTTAAACGGGGAAGAGCATCTGGAGCGCATAGAAGAGAAAGTCCCGGACAGCAAAAGCGGATGGATAAACGCCGGAATCTATATGTTTGAAAGAGATATTTTCGATGCCCTGCGAGAATGCGGTATATCTCCGAGAGGCGAAATAGAACTCACAGAGGCAATCAACACACTTTCCGAGAAAAAAAAGATAAAAATCGTCAGAACAGAGAGTTACTGGAACGATATAGGGACTCCGTGGGACCTTCTCGATGCGAATAGAGAGCTTCTGAAAAGGCTGAAAGGAGACATTCAGGGCGAGATAGAAGAAGGCGTGACGATAAAAGGAAATATCGCCGTCGGAAAGGGTACGGTGATAAAGAGCGGGACATACATAGAAGGACCGGTTATGATAGGGGAGAACTGCAGAATAGGTCCGAACTCCTACATAAGACCGTATTCCGTAATAGGCGACGGCTGTCATGTCGGCAATTCCTCGGAGATAAAGGCCTCGATAATCATGGACAACAGCAAGATTCCGCATTTCAACTATGTCGGAGACAGCGTCATCGGGGCGAACTGCAATCTCGGTGCGGGAACTAAGACAGCAAACCTGAGGCTCGATGAAAAGAGCATACTTGTGAATCTGAAAGGAAGATATGCGGACACCGGAAGAAGGAAGCTCGGGGTCATAATGGGGGATGATGTCCATACGGGAATCAATGT
>WALJ01000085.1 GCA_015522885.1 Thermoplasmata archaeon | reverse complement strand
TCATCGAAGAAGTATACGTCGGCATCCCGGAGCATGGTTGCGGCTATGGCAACCTTTTGAAGCTCGCCGCCGGATATTTCGTTTATCTTCTTATTCAGCGCAGCTTCCATTTTCAATTTTTTCACAACCGGAGCCAGCTCTTTTTCTCCCGATTTTTCAAGCAAATCGAGAATCTTTCCGGAATAAGCCTTAGGCAATTTATCCACATACTGGGGCTTGAGAACGGCTTTTATGTCTCCGCCGGCAAGTTTTTTCAGGTAATCTCCGAGTTCGGTTCCAGCATATCTGTCCAGAACAGGCCCCCAATCCGCCTTTTTTTCGATATTTCCGAGGTTGGGAACGAGGTTTCCCGAGAGTATGTTTATCGCACTTGTCTTTCCGATGCCGTTCTGGCCGAGTATTCCGACAACCTGCCCCTTTCTCGGTGTGGGCAGTCTGAACAGTCTGAAGCCGTTCTCACCGTACTGGTGCACTATGTCCGTGTCCAGCTCTTCGGGAAGGTTGATTATGCTTATCGCTCCGAAGGGGCACTTGTGAACGCATATTCCGCAGCCGGTGCAGAGCTCTTCGTGGATGAGTATCTTGCCGTCCTCGCCGTATTCTATTACCTCGGTGCCGTCTTTCATCACCGGACAGTATCTTATGCACTCGGAACCGCACCTTTTCGGCTGGCATCTTCCTCGGTTGACAGAGGCGACTCGCATAAAACCGCAAAAGAAGGGGTTAATAAAGGATTGCCCGAGACATGCCGGCATTCCCGACACGATATGCGAAATCTATTTATAGCGGCCCTTCATTCCTCCATACACAAACATGTTAAAAAATGTAAGGAGGAAAAACATGCACAAAATAGCTTCGAATAAGGAATTTAGAAAAGCTCTGATAGCGATTGCCCTTGTGGGCCTGATGGTAATCGGGCCGCTGGGGATAATGCAGAAGGGGAGCGCGGCCGCTCCTGTGGACAGAGGTACGAGGGACCAATTGATTCTGAGAGTTGCGATGCAGGACGACATAAAGACCCTGAACCCTATCTCGGCGGGTGATGTCTGGACATGGAATGTCATAGGCTGGATGTTTGATGGTCTCACATGGAGAAATTCGTCAAATCACGACCATGTAGAGCCGTGGGCTGTAGACTACTTCCACCACGGTACGAATGACACATGGGATACATCTGTCGGATATCCGGACAATGATAAGAATACGGATTACAGGAATTGGACCGCAAAACTTACGCACGGTATAAAGCAGGTCACTACCGCCGATGGAAAGACACACACGATACAGGCGATAAAATGGCATGACTGGCAACAGTTCGACACCAATGGTGACGGAATACTGGATGATACGGATGCCACGGAAAAACAGGGTCTCGTATGGGCTCATGATGTGATATTCTCCATGAGGCTTGTGGCACATGCCCCGAGGTACGCTGGAGGCGTCGAATGTGTCGTCGCAAGGAACGATAACGGCTCCATGATGTACGGCAGTCAGCTGCCAGCCAACGGAACCATACAGATGATAAACTGGGACGGTACAACCGTTACAAAGATTCCAGGCGCTTGGGTAGACCTTTCCGCTCAGAAGGCATATCCAGACCTTCCGGTGATATATGTGTGGTCTGATAAGGATGACCTGACTCTCCACTACTTCCTGACGCACAATTATCCCGACTTCACGGTAGATACAATAAATCCTCTGGTAGTTCCCGAGAGAATATGGAAAGATCATATATCAGCTAACTCTCATTCCGGAGACCCCACATGGGATGATCCGAAGGCCATCATAAGTTTCGGTCCTTTCAAATTCGGTACATGGGACAAGCAGGGGCAGGTGTCAAGGATAGACACTTTCAGGGACTATTTCAGACCAGAGTTTGACCAAAAAGGCAGGATGAAGCCTTATATAGATTCCGTTCTTTTCAATATATACGGAACGACCGATGCTGCGGTCATGGCTCTTACTTCCAACGAAGTCGACTACATAGCTTGGGCAATAGACCCCGGTTTCATAGACACCATTGTGAAAGATCCGGATCTGGCACTGGTCAGAAACGCTGATCTCGGGTTCTTCTATGTGGCGTTTAACATGAGAAAGCCGGAGTTCGGATACAGCGGCTATAAGGAAGAAGGAGGAGACAATCCGACATATAACGGAGATTATACCGATGTAGGCAAGCCATTCAGAGTGGCTATGGCACATCTTATCGACAAGCAGACCATAGTTACCAAGTTCCTTCAGGGATTCGGCAGTATAGGTACATCCGTGGTCTCTCCTGTTAATTCTCAGTGGTATAATCCGAATATAAAGATATACAACTATGACCCTGATGAAGCGAATCGCATCCTGGACCAATATGCACCCGATAGAGACGGAAGCGGATACAGAGTGCTACCTAACAGAGGTAGTAGTGAGATAACCATGCTCACTCCTCCTGCGGATTACGACCCGATAAGAGCGCAGTCCGGTCTGATGATACAGGCCGCCGCAAAGGCCGCAGGTCTCAACTTCAGGTCCAAACCGACGAATTTCGGAGAGATTGTCAATCAGATAGGTCAGCACACTTTCGATATGTATATGCTCGGCTGGTCTATACCTACGCCTCTTTCATCGGCAACCGCTCCCTGTGACTTCTTCGGTTCGAAGCACGATGTGACCGGGGGCAACAACTATCCGGGATATCACAACAAGAGCTTTGATCAACTCTGCGACCAGATGAACAGAGAGCTGGATCTTAACAAGAGAATCCAGCTGTCAAAGAAGATGCAGGCAACAATCGCCGAGGATGTGCCGTACAGTGTTCTCTATTACAGAGATGTTCTCGAGGCATACAACAAGAAGTTCACCGGCTGGGTTCCGAGATATGGTTCTATATTCAACGGTGACTCCCTCAAAGAGATAAGAATGTCGCCTCCGACCAACTGGGAGATATCCATAAGTGTACCAGAAAAAGTAGAAGGTGGTCAGGAAGTGCCTCTGGATGCATATCTTTATAACAAAAATACAAACGAGCCGATATCGAATGTGGAGATAACATTCTCGGTGCCAAGTGGAAGTTATCTAGGTTCCGATAACACAACTACTACACTTACTGCGGTTACCGATGCTAACGGAAAGGCCGAAGTTATGCTGACGCCTGTGGTACTTGCAGGCAATACCAGCATATCTCTGACGATAACCGCCTCTGCATATGACGAGGCCGCTGACGCACCCGTGAAGAGCATAAAGACAATCACCGTTCTTCCACCAGTGAGTTCGGAAAGGAACATAGAAATACAGTTCCTTAACGCTCCGGCATCCGGCATAATCACAATCGCAAGCGGCACACCGTTTAACCTCCAGTTCAAAGTGGTTAACGCCAATAACCCGGAGGAGGAATACGGAGAGTTGGTTAATGGCACAGGTGTTGATATAGTGGCAGTTCCTACCCCTACATCGGGTGCCTCTATTGAGAAAAGCTCATTCTCCAACGGCGTGTGGACATACACCTTCACCGGAACTGCGGCTGAGGGACAGACCGCTGTTTTCGTGGTCACGATAACGGCCACTCTTATGGAAAACAATACGCAGGTTCCAGCACACAACGACATACAGTTCACCGTTACGGGACCACAGAAACACATAGGTAACGGCGGCGGCGGAGGAAGCGGCGGAAGTACACCCTCCATCGGAATAATACCGATACTGGTCTCCGTAGGAATAGCGGCGGTAGCCTACAACCAATACAGGAGGAAAAGAAGGAAATAAACCCCTTTACCATTAAATTATTTTTGGAGTGTGTTCATATGAGACTTCGTGAATATCTGGCTAGAAGGGCAATACAGATACTTATAACCCTAATAGTCATCCTGGTCATGCTTTTCCTGATGTTCAGGCTCATGCCCGGCAACCCAGCGGCAATGGTGATGAATCCCAAATTTACACCGGAACAAAGAAAGTTGCTGCTTCACCAGTACGGATTGGACAAATCCCTATGGGAGCAGTTCATTCTGTATATGGG
>WALJ01000084.1 GCA_015522885.1 Thermoplasmata archaeon | reverse complement strand
CTTCTGCACACGGGAACCGGAAGAACCGATTATACCAAGATAGGGGAAAATGTGAATGTCCACCATAACACGGTCAGAGACTATCTGGAGACAATGGAATCCGCAAGAATCCTCTATGTTCTCAATGCATGGGATCTCTCGAAAAAGAGGCGTTCGGTGAGAAAACAGAAGAAGATAATCTTTCAGAGTTCGCTTCTACCCATCGCGCTCCACAGATATATTGAAGGCGGAAACTGGAACGACACCCTTGATTTCGTAGATAAAAATATGAAATGGCTTGTGGAATCTACGGTCGCCGCCCATATCACATGGAGTGAAGAGCTTCCTTTAATGCGGGAAAAACATGCATTCGCAGGGTTCTTCTACAGCAGAAAGGAGTGCGATTATGTTCTCCTTAAAAATGGCAGGTTCCACGGATTCGAGACAAAGTACGGAAAAGTGGAAAAAAGCAGATATCCATTTGATACCACCTATCTGAGTTATGACACCGTCGATGATGACACCATTCCCGCCTCTCTTTTCCTTGCAGGACTTAAAAAGAGTGATAAGAGCCTGTAAGCCGTATCTTACTCAGTACTCCACGGAACCTTCTTGCCGGAGATGAAGAACCCGACCGCAGCAAACTGCGGGGTATATCAATCAAATGAGCGCTCGAGCCGGGATTTGAACCCGGGTATGGAGCTCCGCAGGCTCCCAGGATATCCAAGCTACCCCACTCGAGCATAAATAGGGTTGAAGGAAAACGGAGGGGTATAAAAAGCATTTGGGTGAAAGTGACCGCTCGAGCAGGGATGTTCGACGATAGGAGAACATAAGGCTCGAGATTGCAGATAAGTGAGCGCCCGGGTCGGGACTTCCAACGAAAGGAGAAAGTAAGGCTCGAGTGATGGATAAATAGGATAAACGCTTGAGCCGGAACGAGCAAAATACAAAGTATTTTGCGAGCTAGACTCTTTTCCTAGAAAAGAGTCGTGTTTGAACCCGGGTATGGAGCTCCGCAGGCTCCCAGGATATCCAAGCTACCCCACTCGAGCATAAATGGGGTTGAAGGAAAACGGAGGGGTATAAAAAGCATTTGGGAGGGATTAGGGCATCTAGTCGGTGGAATTTTATATCTTGAAATTTAGAAATATTTTACGATTGTGGGTTTCCCTTCAATTCCACCACGGAAATATCCGAGTATATGGGCCCCTGAGGTGTAAGGACACTTTTTTTGAGCTTTATCTCTTTCACATCGAAGGCTCCGAAATCCTCGTCCCTGTGGGCTTCGAGGACCTTCCGAACCCTGCCCGAATCCCTCGGGTCTTTTACCCTCCCCAGAGTGAGATGAGGCGAGAAATCCCTTTTTTCTCTGGCTATGCCGCAGTTTTCCGCAATATTCTCTATCTCTTTCCAGATATCTTTCAGTCTCTCGCTCCTTTCAATCCCAATCCAGATGACCTTTGCCCTTCTTTCCGAGGGAAAAGCACCCACACCTTCAAGATGCATGGAGAAAGAAGGGTATTTTTCAAGGGAGCGCATACCTTCGGATATTTTTTTCACCACCCTTTCATCGATTTCTCCGAGAAACTTCAGTGTCAGGTGCATGCTCTCCCTTTCCACGGTCTTTATTCTGAGACCCAATCCGTCAATCTCGCTGAGAATCGAAAGAATTTCCTGTGTCGGCTCTATTTCCACCGCTACAAAGGCCCGCACCATTCAGACACCTATGTGGATAACGCCTGTTATTATCAGGAATGAGAGTCCTATAAGGGAAATCCCGAATAAACCCGTGAAAATAAGACCCCGAACCTCATCCTTGCCCGAACCGCTATCACTTAAATCCTTCGCATATGAGTGAGGGACCCCGTTTATGAGTCCTTTACCCGGTTCCATAGGTCTGCTTCGAATGCTCTTCATCCTATCACGGAGGCAACGAAAGGTCCTTATTTATGTGTTTTCATTCGGGACTTCACGTACTCTATCAGCCCGCCTGCCTCGATTATCTTTATCACATTCTCAGGGAACGCCGGAAACCTATACTCCTCGTTCTTCGTGTGGTTTATCACCACCCCTTTCTCAAGGTCCACCTGAGACCGTTTGAAAGGGTGGATTTATTACGATTACTCATCATTATCATAGTATCCTCCGTAGTCTTCGAATCTCTCGTCCTCCGAAGCATGGGGAAGCATGCGCTCCATGACTCTGCATATGGATAGTGGTTATAAGTTTAAGGGAGTTTGGGGGAAGTTCGGTCAAGAAAATAACTCGTAAGTTCCTTTTCTCTAATATATTCTATCTTTAAATATAGTATCTTCAACCCTCTTTATTTTATACTTGTCAAAGTAAAAAGGCTCGCTCAGTGGAATTCTAGTAGCTTCCCTTATTTCCTCAACTTCTCCAGTTTCATCGACTCCAAGTATTCCTAAAAATGAATAGTCTTCACCAAATAATCTTTTTTGAGATGCAATTTTTTCTATTTTATAGGCATCTTCTATAGGGACTCCCACATAGATATGTGAAACATCCCCTGAATTTTTGTATGAATTTATCTGCTCCTTCAATCTACCGCTCAAATCGTTTCTTTTTGTGGCTTTCCCTTTTGCTTTGCACTCTACTGCTACAACATCTAATTTGTCAAGCTCAACCATATTGACCTGACTTTTTGGAATTGCAGTAATATCTGGTCTGTTAACTCCAGCGTCTCTATCGACATAGGTCTGGACAGAAACCAAAGGTAGCCCGTTAGCAATCTTTCTATATCTTGTTTCTTCAGTTGTTTTTTTATCTATTGCATTAGGGAGCACAGATTCTGTGGAAACAATGTATTCTTTATCTCTAAAATATTTCCATATTTCATATTTTATTCTGGCCTCGTTCTCTTCTCTAATATCACTTGGAGCTAAAATTGTAAAGCCCTCCCTCACAGCAGGTTCAGTAGAAACAAATTTCCCAAGTGGATTGTATAGTATTGGCCCCAACCAACGTATTTGACGGGGGAAAACATGCCAAATATCCCTATAAAACTCTCTTATATATTCTATCTTCAGTTCCATCTCTTTTTTAGCTTCTTCACTTTTGCTATATTTCTTTTGCATGGCTGCTGCAATGGGTAGCCCTGTAGCTTTATCAAGTCCTCTCATTCCTAGAACTCTTCTGGACCTCTCAGAAAATATTTCTTTATTCAGTTCCTGCATTATAGATTCGCCTGTTATCTTAGAATTCAAAGCATCTAATGAACGTTCAAAATCTCCGAGGGCAAAAAATGCAGAATAAGAAGAACTTAGCTTAAATGCATCCATATACCCATCAATTTGATCTATATCTATATATTTTGGATCGATCTTGCATTCGATACCTAAT
>WALJ01000083.1 GCA_015522885.1 Thermoplasmata archaeon | reverse complement strand
GGCTTTACGAGGAGCGACAGCTCCGAGTTTGCCTTCTGATAAGAGGGCTTTACGAGGAGCGACAGCTCCGAGTTTGCCTTCTGATAAGAGGGCTTTACGAGGAGCGACAGCTCCGAGCTTTACTCCCAATAAGAAGTAATAGTCAGGAGAATTTCTCCAGAATTCTCCTTTGGGACTATTAATGAGAGACATCATTAGTTTAGAAAGTTATGTTTCCGACTATAATTACCATCTCCGCCTCCCCATTCCTCTCCCGCCGCCTCTTCTCATTCCCTTCAAAGCAGGGTTCTCGCTGTTCGGCCTTATCGAATGTGTCGGGCATTTCTCCATGCACTTATGGCAGTATATGCACTTTTCCTGTATTATCTCCGCCTTGCCGTCTTTGATTACTATTGCCCCCTCGATAGGGCATACATCGATGCATATATTGCACCCTACACATGTTTCTTTGTTGACCCACGGCATTACTCGACCTTCTCTATCACATTCTCAACGATGTCCATGAACGCCTTTGCGCTCTCCGAATCCTTTGCATCCTCGAGGAAGGGTACCCCTGCATCGCCGTCCTCCACCATTTTCGGCTCTATCGGAACCTTTCCGAGGAACGGTACATCGAGTTCCTCGGCGGCCTTCATACCTCCGCCTTCCTTGAAGAGATTTATCTTCTTGCCGCAGTGGGGGCATATCAGGCCGCTCATGTTCTCTATTATCCCGATGACCGGGAGGTTGAGCTGCTTTGAGAAATTCACGGCCTTTCTCGAATCCAGAAGTGCGACTTCCTGAGGCGTTGTGACTATTACGGACCCGTCTATCCCGGGAATCTTCTGCGCTATGGTGAGCGCTTCATCCCCTGTTCCCGGAGGCATATCGATTATGAGGTACTCCAGCTCTCCCCAGCTGACGTCCCTTACGAACTGCTCTATGGCACCCGAGACAAGAGGTCCTCTCCATATCACCGGTGTATCCGCCTCTATGAGGAACGCCATGGACATTACCTTTATCCCATAGTCCTCGCAGAGGGGCATGTATATCGGCACTATCTGTTTATCCTCCACCTCGGGCCTCATTCCCTCCAGTCCCAGCATCTTCGGAGCGTTCGGACCGTGAATATCGGCATCCAGTATCCCAACGCTTTTCTTTGTATGGTGAGCAAGTGCGAATGCGAGATTGACTGCAACAGTTGTCTTTCCTACCCCCCCTTTCCCGCTGAGCACAACTATCTTGTGCTTTATCGAGCTCAGTTTCTTCACCATCTTCATCTGGTCGCTTATCATCTGAGCCTGCAATTTCATATCGTCTTCCTGCGTCATGCTATCACTCTTCCAACGATTCTGTTCTCAATAAAAAGGATTTTGCCGAAATCAGTCGAAATCATACGCTATAACTTCCACATGCGGACACCATTTTTTCAAGCTTTTTCGCATCCCACATCTCCACCCCTTCCTGTATAAGTCTATCGACATCTCTGAACCCGGATTTGCTCACCATAAGGTATCTTTTTTCCAGTTTTTCATAACCCCTCAGCGCCTCGCTCTTTTTCTTCAGTTCTTCGTATTCCCTGTAACCAATCCTTCTATTCCTCCATTTTACTTCGGAGAACAGCACCTCTTTCTTATTCACGGCAACAACATCTATCTCGTGCTGTTTGTGCCACCACCTCCCAACAATCGGATAGCTTTTTCTGAGATATTCCATAACAATTTCCTCCGCTATCTCACCCATGTATCCCTGTAGATTGTCCCATAGGTGCTGGACAGCGGCTTCAATTTCTCCATACTCTATCTGTGTTTTGAAGGGTTCTACGAATGTGAACCAGAACCTGAAATATCTGTCAGATATTTTATAGACAGACCTTTTCTCTCTAGGTTTTGCGTCCACCGGAGAAACTTTCTCCACAAGTTCGAGATTCTGAAGTACATTCAGATACTTCGGAAGGTCTTTTGCATTCATATATATTGAATTTGCAATCTCTGTTATTTTCGTACGACCCGATGCAAGAGAATGAAGGATGCTCATATATGTAGAAGAATCTCTCAACTCTTCTCTAAGAAGGAATTCCGCCTCATTATACAAAAAGGAGCCCTGATTGAAGAGATTTCTTCTTACGCCTTCGTCAAAGGAGCCTTTCTGAAAATATTCATGATACAACGGAACCCCATCCACAGCACCGTATATCCTCATTATCTCTTCAAAAGATTTTTTCGGATGGAATTCGAGGACCTCGGCAAACCTCATCTTTCTTACCTTTATCCTTCCGGAGAACCTTCCGTAGAGTGGAGAAGAGAGATCCGAACCCATTCTCTCGACCATTCCCACGGAGGAACCGCACAGTATAATCATTATATTTTTATTTGCAAGTATTTCATCAAAGACGAACTGCATATCGCTCAGTACGGCATCATCTTTCTCGGTGAGATACTGAAATTCATCGATGACAAGGACCGTTTCATTCATGTAATCGGACAGCCTTTCAAAGAATTCGATGAGATTCTCCGCATGGACATAAGGCAGACCCCCGGAGGCGGATATTTTTGCAAAATTGTCTATATTCTCCCTGATCTTTCTTTTAAGGGAAAGAAGATAGACTCCTTTTTTCCCCTTTAAAAATTCCTTTATCAGATATGTCTTTCCAATCCTTCTCCTTCCATAGATAAGTACTGCTCTGAATCCTCTTTCTCTAAAGGTGTCGTTTAATATCTTCATCTCCTGTTTCCGGTTTACAAACTTTCGCTCTGTCATCATTATACTCTAAATCCGAAAAACTACTTAAAACTTTTCATTCGAAATATCCCAAAACTATGCTCAGAATCTCCATCGCAAGCTCCCTCTTTGTCCCTTCGAAACCCTTGACATTGTTCTTCCAGATGATGTAGGCCTTCGTTTTCTCCCTCCCGACATCGGATATCCTGTTTGCGACCATCACATCCGCACCGTATTCTTCGGCCTTTTTTTCCGCCCTTCTTATGAGCTCTTCGGTGTCCTCCACGGCCTCCAGCTTGAAGGCGACGAGCGCCCCTTCGAACCTTTTCCTTATGTGTTTCAGTACCTTCTCCGTGGGCCTCATTCTGAGTATAAGTTCCGGCATACCCGAGACTATCTTCCCTTTCTGCCTCTCCGGGCTGTAGTCCGATATCGCCGCCGGGACTATCACCGCATGGTAGTCCATCATGCTCTCCTCCACCTTCTTTATGAGGGATGCCGTGTCGGTGAATCGCTCCGAATTTATCCAGTAAGGCACCTTCACAGATGATTTTCCCAGCCAGAGGTCCACGTCAGCTCCTCTCTCGAATGCTTCCACAGCGATTTCTATCCCTGTTCTTCCGGAGCTCCTGTTCGTGATGATGCGCATATCGTCCACGCTTTCTTCCGTTGCGCCTGCGATTACAAGCACCTTCTTTCCTATCAGGTCTCCTTTCCCTATGGCCCTGACCACTCTCGAAACGATTTCGTAATTGTCCGCCATTTTAGCCTTCTTTTCCCTGATTTCCGGCTCAACGAACCCGACGCCCAGCCTTTTGAGCCTCTCGATGTTCCTCATAACTATCTGATTCCCATACATTGTACCGTGCATCGCGGGAACTATCATCACGGGAATCCCTGTGCCCAGAGCGGTCGTGGCAAACGTAGTTACGGGAGTGTCATCTATTCCACAGGCTATCTTCGATATCGTGTTGGCGGTTGAAGGAGCTATCAGGAGCAGGTCCGCATGCCCTTCGACATCACCGCAAAGCTGGACATGTTCCACGGCACCTGTGAGCTCTGTTATCGGCCTGTGCCCTGTCGCAAAATAGAGGGAGTCCGGGTGTATTATCTTCGTCGCGGCAGGACTCATCACCGGATAGACATCGGCTCCCCTGCGTATGAGCTCCCTTGCGAGCTTTACCGTTTCGACAGCAGCTATGCTTCCCGTAACTCCCAGAACGATCTTTTTACCGGAGAGCGCATTGTCTTTGTTTCCTCTTATCTCACTGCTCGGATGCATCTTTTCTCATCTCTTCGAGGATTTCCTTGGCCCTATCGGTATTTATATTTTTCTCTTCTACCATTCTCTGTGCAACGCTATCCACTTCATCTCCCCTCGCTCCTGCGGTTGCGGCCACATTCCTTGCGTGGAGTTCCATGTGTCCTCTCTGTATTCCCTCGGTGGCAAGGGCCCTGAGTGC